>NZ_JBSGEZ010000021.1:0-102858 GCF_053603155.1 Nocardia sp. NPDC004260
GAGACGCAGCAGGTCCCGCGCGGTCAGCGACAGCGCAGCCGCGGCCTCCGGTGCGGCGGCGGGGTCGTTCCACACGATCGCCGCGCAGCCTTCCGATTTGTCGTCGCATTCAAGATGCAGCGCCGTCTCCGCGTGACCCCAAAGGGCAGAAGCCGATGGACGCCGCGTCGCCGAAGGTGGGCTGCACTCGTTCGCTCGGCCCTCACCCGCACCAATCGCTTGGGTATCGGCGGATCCAACATGCACGCACTAGGCCCCGTCGCCGCGACTGCCCCCACGAGCGGGTCAGGCGCGGGGGTGGGCCTGGTCGTGCACCTTCTTGAGGCGGTCGATGGAGACGTGGGTGTAGAGCTGGGTGGTGGCCATGCTTGCGTGTCCGAGGAGTTCCTGGACCACGCGCAGGTCGGCACCGCCCTCGAGAAGGTGGGTCGCCGCGGTGTGCCGCAGACCGTGCGGCGCCAGGTTCGGTGCGCCGGGGATGGCCGAGACCACCTCGTGCACAACGGTTCTGGCCTGGCGCTGATCCAACCGCCTGCCGCGGCGGCCGAGCAGCAGCGCTCGACCCGAGTCCGCGGTGGCGAAAGCGGGGCGTCCGTAGCGCAGCCAGTTGCCTACCGCCTCGTCGGCGGGCGTGCCGAACGGCGCCGAGCGCTCCTTGTTGCCTTTGCCGAGCACCCGCACCACGCGCCGCTCGCGGTCCATGTCTTCGATGTCCAGCCCGCACAACTCGCTGACCCGGATGCCGGTGGCGTACAGCAATTCCACGATCGCCCGATCGCGCAGCGCCATCGGATCGCGCTGCGCGGCACCGGATTCCGCCGCGTCCATGGCACCGAGCGCCTGTTGCCGCCCGAGTACGGCTGGCAGCACGCGATGCGCCTTCGGCGACCCCAAACGCAGTCCGGGGTCGACGGGCAGCCGACCGGTCCGGGTAAGCCACGCGGTGAACGTGCGCGCCGATGACGCCCGCCGGGCCACGGTCGTGCGCGCCGCACCCGCGGCGGCTTGCCGGGCCAGCCACGAACGCAGCAACATCAGGTCCAGTTCGCGAATCGCCGAATCCGCCGATCGCGCGTACAGATGCTCCAGCAGGGATCGCGCGTCCCCCAGATACGCGCGCACCGTGTGCTCCGAGCGGTTGCGCCCGAGCCGCAGATGCCTGCCGTACTCCGTCAGCAGCGCTTCGAGATCTTCGGGCAGTTCGTCCATGCCTCCACCGTCCCCACCCGTGGTCCGGATGGCAAGCGACCGCGCCGAACACGCTCATCGACCCCGTACCGTTCGGTGCCAACCGCTTTCGTCACTGGACACCAGACCCGCCAATTCGAGAGCGGACAAAGTCGCACGGACCACCGGAAGCGACAATCCGCACTGCCGGGCGACCTCCAGTGGCAGTCGCGAGCCGATTCTCGGCAGCGCGGCGAAGACCAGCGCGTCGTCTCCGGTCAGCTGATCCTCCGGATTGCCGCCCGCTGCCGTCGCGGGGATCGACAGCCGCAACGGTCCGGCCTCGTCGACGACTTCTTCGGCTCGGGTCACCAGCAGGGCTTCGCCGTCGCGGATCATGCGGTGACAGCCCACCGAAGCGGCCGAGGTCACCGGACCCGGCACGGCCAAGGCGGGACGACCCATCCGGCGTGCCCATTTGACGGTGTTGCGCGCGCCGCTGCGCAGGCCCGCCTCGACGACGAGCACGCCGTCGGCGAGAGCGGCGATCAAGCGGTTCCGGGCCAGGAACTGATGCTTCTGCGCGGTGACGCCGGGCGGGTATTCGCTGACGACCAAACCTGATTCGGCTATGTCGGCCAGCAGGCGTTCGTGCTGCACCGGGTAGGGCCGGTCGATGCCGCAGGCCAGCACGGCGATCGTGGGGCCTTCCACGGCCAGCGCTGCCCGGTGCGCCATGCCGTCGATACCGAACGCCGCTCCGGACACGATGGTCCACCCCTGCGCGGCGAGGTCGCCCGCGATCTCCCCCGTGACCCGGTTTCCGTAGCCGGTGCTGCACCGCGCCCCGACCACCGCCACCGCGCGTTCACTGGATTCCAGCAGCGAGCGCGGGCCACGTACCCACAACACGAGCGGTACCGCGCCGTCGCGATCCTTGCCCGGCTCGAGCTGGGCGAGACCGAGCATGCGCCAGGCAGGCCATTCCGGATCGTCCGGCGTCACCACGCGCCCGCCGATCCGCTCGATGATCTCGAGATCCCGCGCCGCGAGGTCGATGTCGCGCCGCTGCGCCGTGGGACCGCGGAGTGGTTCGGGCAACGCGCACTCCCGCACGGCACGGGCCGCCTCGACAACTCCGACCGACTCGATGAGCGCCGACAGCGGCGCACACGGCCCCTGAACCACCCGCGACAGATACACCCACGCGAGCCGCCGGTTGTCGCGTTCACCAGGCGGCGATCCGCCCGCGCGCACGGGCACGCCGACCACCGCGGGCACACCTATGGCCCCCGGCACGCTCGTCGCCACCGGCGGGTGGACAGCCGGGGCTACGTTCGCCGTAGCGGGCACGGCCGCGACCATAGTGGGAACCGCAGCCGCAGGCACCTGTACCACCGCAGGCGCGTCCGAGGCTCCGGACAGTTCCACTGTCCCGCCGACCCCTGCGATTCCGGAGCGGTTCCGGACCGCAGGCCGGGCCTTCACCGCAGGCAAGTCGCCGGCCCGAGGCATGTCCTGGGCGGCGAGCACATCGACGGCCGCAGGCGGGTCAGCCGGCGCGCCTGCGGGCGGCACCGTCGCGCTCATTGCGCACCCCGCTGACGGAAGTTCAACGCGGACAGTACGTCCTGCGCCGAGGGCAGCTCGCCGCCGCGCAGATCGCAGATGGTCCACGCGACGCGGATGGCCCGGTCGGCACCCCGCGCGGACATGCGGCCGAGACGCAACGCGGCCTCGACGGGAGCGATCGATTCGCGCGGCAACCGAAATCGTTGGCGCAGGATGTGGCCGGGAACCTCGGCGTTGGTGAGCCACCCGTATTCGCGCCACCGGGCGGCGGCGGCGCGCCGTGCGACAGCGACCCGGCCGCGGACCACCTCGCTGCTCTCGGCCGCATCGGTGCTGAACGCCGCGCCGGACTGCCCGTGCATCCGCACCCAGATGTCGATTCGGTCCATCAGCGGACCGGACAGTTTGCCGAGATAGCGGCGGCGAGCCAGCGGCGCGCAGATGCAGTCGACGTCGCGCGCCGGAGCACACGGGCACGGGTTGGCCGCCAGCACCAGCTGGAAGCGGGCCGGGTACCGCGCGACACCGTCGCGCCGGGCGATGCGCACTTCCCCTTCTTCCAACGGCGTTCGCATCGCTTCCAGCACTTTCGTGCCGAGCTCGGCACATTCGTCGAGGAACAGGACGCCACGGTGGGCTCGGCTGACCGCGCCCGGCCTGGCGGTCCCCGAGCCGCCGCCGATCATCGCGGTCACCGAGGTCGAGTGGTGCGGGGCGACGAACGGCGGCGCGGTGACCAACGGGTGATCGCCCGCGAGTGTGCCCGCCATGGAGTGGATGGCGGTGACCTCCAGCGCCTCGGTCTCCGTGAGCGGTGGCAGCAGCCCCGGAAGACGTTGGGCCAGCATGGTTTTGCCGATGCCGGGCGGCCCGGTGAGCAGCAGGTGGTGCCCGCCCGCCGCGGCCACCTCCAAAGCCCAGCGGGCTTCTTCCTGCCCCACCACCTCGCTCAGATCGCCGCCGTGGCGCACCGTGTCGGGCAGGTCGCCGTCCGGCTCGTCGAGCGCGCCTTCCCCCCGCAACCAGGCCACCACCGCACGCAAGCTGGCCGCCCCGAAGACCTCGATGCCCTCGACGAGCCCGGCCTCCGCCAGGGTCACCGCGGGCACCACGACGGTCGACCAGCCCGCCCTGCGCGCGGCGAGCACGGCGGGCAGGATGCCGCGCACTCGCCGCACCCGTCCGTCCAGCGCGAGTTCACCGAGCAGCACCGTCTTCGCGAGCCGTTCGGAGGGCACCGAGCCGGACGCGTCCAGCACGGCGATCGCGAGCGCCAGGTCGTACACGCTGCCCAGCTTCGGCAGTGTCGCGGGCGACAGCGCGAGAACCACCCGGCCATCGGGCCACTTCTCCCCCGAGTTCGCCACCGCGGAGCGGATCCGGTCACGGGACTCCTGCAACGCGGTGTCGGGAAGCCCGACCAGGTGGACCGATGGCAGGCCCTGTCCGATATCTGCCTCGATCTCGACGAGCAGACCGTCCACGCCGGTGACCGCGACCGAGTGCGCCCGCCCCAGCGCCATTCAGAACACCGCCTCGAGATGGTCGATGACCGGTGTACGCCCCCGCGCCACCAGCACCGACACCACGTCGAACCGGATGCGCCGCCACGGCCCCTCCTGCTCGGCCAGCCACAGCAGCGCCAGCCGCCGGATCCGCTGCCGCTTGGCGAAGGTGACCGACTCCGCGGGGGTGCCGTAGCCCAACCCGGAGCGGGTCTTGACCTCGACGAACGCGGTCACATCCCCGTCCCGGGCGATCAGATCGAGCTCGCCGTATCGGCACCGCCAGTTCCTGGCGACGATTTCCATCCCCGCGGCGCGCAGAAAGTCCGCCGCCAGTTCCTCCCCGTGCGCGCCGAGCGCCTGTTTGTCCGTCACCCGGCCAGCGTGCGCCGCAGCCGGATCAGGTCAGCGCGGCCGACCTGGGGAATCGGAAAACCTGTTGATAACCGAGTCGCTGTGCAGAGCGCCGGGCGGGCTCACTCGGGCAAGCGCAGGTCCGGCTTCTCCAGCTCCTCGATGTTGACGTCTTTGAAGGTGATGACCCGGACGTGCTTGACGAAGCGGGCCGGGCGGTACATGTCCCAGACCCACGCGTCGCTCATCCGCACCTCGAAGTACACCTCGCCGTCCGCGTTCTGCGGCCGCAGCTCCACGGAGTTGGCCAGGTAGAAGCGGCGCTCGGTCTCCACCACGTACGAAAACTGACCGACGATGTCCTTGTACTCGCGATACAGCGAGAGCTCCATCTCGGTTTCGTACTTCTCGAGGTCCTCGGCACTCATCGGGTGGGACGTCCTCCTTCTCGCCGCATCGCGTCGTGTGGTCACATCATCGCGCATGCGCTGTGTCGGTAGCTACTCGGCCAGCCGTACGCCCGTTCGGAAACTGCTCCGACAGCGCCTCGTCCAAGCCCTCGGCCAGTACGGCGTCCGCGACATCGGCCGCCGCCGCGACCGGGCGCAACCCGGCGGCTTCGCGCACGTTGCGCCAGGAGCGCCGGTGCTCGCTGCTCGGGCCGAGACGTTGCAACGCGGCGGTGTGTTCGGGCGTGTTGTAGCCCTTGTGGGCGGCGAATCCGTAGCCGGGGAACCGCCCGTCCAGCTCGACCATGATCCGGTCCCTGGTGACCTTGGCCAGGATGCTGGCCGCCGCGATGCAGGCCGCCGCACCGTCGCCGCCGATCACCGGCAGCGAAGGCACCGGTATGCCGGGCACCCGGAACCCATCGGTCAGCACGTAGCCGGGAGTGCGCCCGAGCCCGGCCACGGCGCGGCGCATCCCCTCGATGTTGGCGACGTGGATGCCGATCGAGTCGATCTCCCAGGCCGGGATCACGACGACCTGATAAGCGAGTGCCAGACGGACGATCACCGGGTACAGCTCTTCGCGAGTGGCCTCGGTGAGCTTCTTGGAGTCGTCGAGGCCGGCCAGCCTGTCGTACGCCTTCGGAGCCAGCAGGCACGCCGCCACCACCAGTGGCCCCGCGCACGGGCCGCGCCCCGCCTCGTCGACACCGGCGACCGGCCCGAGACCACTGCGGATCAACGCCGCCTCGAGCGTGCGCAATCCTCCGGCCCTGCGCATCACCACACGCGGCGGCCAACCGTTACCCACCGGCACTCGACCTTGCCCCACCGTTCGATTATCCAGCGCCTCGCGTGATCAGTTCTGCTGGGGATTCTCCGAGTGCACCGGACCGATCCGTCCGGGCGGCCAGATCTTGAACACCGCCTTGCCGCGGACGTTCTCCACGGGGATGGTGCCCTGCAGTTCGTCGGTGATGTGGGCGCGGGAGTCGGCGGACTGGTTGCGGTTGTCGCCCATCACCCACAGATGCCCTTCGGGCACCTTCACGGGCTTGAACTCGCGGCCGCCGGACGCGTTGTAGGGCTGGCCGGGCACGTACGGGGCGAGGTAACGGGCGTACGGCTCGTCCAGCGGCTTGCCGTCCACGATGACCCGCCCCTGTGGGTCGCAGCACTCCACGGTCTGGCCGCCGACCGCGATGACGCGCTTCACCAGATCGTTCTCGTCCGGCGGCACCAAGCCGAAGAAGGAGAAGAAGTTCTGCACGCCACGGACCGCGGGATTGTCCGAGCGGATCGACTGATAGCGGGTGTTCCACGACGGCGGGCCGACGAACACGACCACGTCGCCCGGTTGCGGGTCACCCCAGTAGTAGCTCAGCTTCTGCACGTAGATGCGGTCACCGGTGCATCCGGCGCATCCGTGCAACGTGGTTTCCATCGACTCCGAGGGAATCACGTACGGCCGACCGACAAAGGTAACCATCAGCGCGGCGATCACCGCGGCGATCACGATGAGGATCGGCAATTCCTGCCAGAACGGCCGCTGCTTCTTCTTCGATCGCCGCTTGGCGCGACCCGCCCGCGTACTCTCGTCGCCCGATTCGGACACCGATACCGACCCACTTTCGTCTGCCACGCCGAACAGATTAGCCCGGCAGCGAAACCGAGGTCCGATGCCGGGCTGAGGAAGATCTGTTGTGCCGAAAAGCTAACTCAGCGCTTTTCCTTGATCTTGGCGGCCTTGCCACGCAGGTCGCGCAGGTAGTACAGCTTGGCGCGGCGTACATCACCGCGGGTCACGACATCGATGTGGTCGATGTTCGGGCTGTGCACCGGGAAGGTGCGCTCGACGCCGACACCGAACGACACCTTGCGGACGGTGAAGGTCTCGCGGATGCCACCACCCTGGCGACGGATCACGACGCCCTTGAAGACCTGGATGCGCTCCTTCGAGCCTTCGATGACCTTCACGTGCACGTTCAGCGTGTCGCCCGGCCGGAACTCGGGGACGTCGCTGCGCAGCGACTTCTCGTCGACGAAGTCAAGGGTGTTCATTTCCATCCTTATGGTTTCGCGCGAACAGAGGACCCTGGCGGCACTGAGCGTGCTCGGCCGGTTCATGCTCCGATCAGTGGGATGCGCCGGGTCGACAACCACCCAGGGCAACCTGAGCATTGTGCCAGATCGGCGCGGCGTGGAAGAAATCGACCCTGGTGACGGCGAGTCGGCGGTCTCTTCAGGTTACGCCCGAGGCGGTGCGATCGGTTCACGACTCCGGCGGGAGTATGGGCGAGGCGAACACTTCTTCGAGCGGAATCGGGCCGGTGTAGCGGCGGCAGTTGCAACCGACCCACTCACGCAGGCCGTGGATGCCTTTGCGGGAGATCTCGGCGTGACAAGCGCCCGAGGAGCGGTCGTGCAGTGCCAGGTCGTGACCACAACCGCAGCGCGCCCGAAGCTCCTTCCCCGCCCGGCCTCGCCGAGGCGCGAATCGACCACATACCCAACCGACACCGACGAGGCCGGCGCCGACCGCAAGGCTGAGCGGATCCAACATGAACGCAGTATACGTATACGCATAGCCACCGTCGATCGAAAAATGGCCTGCGACAGAACGATTTACGGGTTACGCGACACAGAGGATCCCGGCAAGCACGCGACCCCGATCATCCCCCGCCGCGCACGGCACGTTGCCCGACCGACCCCTCCGCTGAGCGTTCGTCAGCGGTTCTGTTCGCCGGAGATCGCGTCCTGGGCGGGCGGCGGGCCGGGCGTACGCGGCGAGCCGTGGTCGGAGTGCCAGAACGAATGGTCGCGGTGCGGAGCGGGCGGGGCTGGCACGACCGTGCGGGTGAGTTCCGCCTCCGCCGCCGTGCGGACATGCTCGACGTCCGGTTTTCCGGCGACCAGATCCTGCACGAAGATCTTGGCGCGGATGACCGGGCGACGGTATCGCCGTTCCCGGACGATGGCCCGGTACCTCAGGCGCCTGCGGTCGCCGTAACGCCAGCGCGCCCAGGGCGCGCCGGGCCGGCTCAGCCGCAGCGCACCGACGACCAGCAACGGCAGGAAGAACATGCCGAACAGGCCGGTCCAGATCTTCCCCTTGGCGATCACGATCGCGGCGAGAGCCAGGTTGACCACGGCGAACGCCACGACGAAGGCGCGGACTTCGAGGCTCGGATCGTGCCGGAAGTCGTTGATGTCCAGCAGCCACAGCGGGTGGAAGCCCAGCAGCAGCAGTCCCGTCACGGCGAGCGCGACGAACACCGCGTCCACCGATGTGCGCCCCTGCTCCTCCCAGTACACGTCGCGCAGATAGAAGATCAGCGCGAATTCGTCGAGCACCAGAGCGGCGCCCACGCCGAAGAGCGCGGCGAGGACGCTGGCCGTGGCGGCGTCGGCGCTCTCGTACTGGGAGACCATGCCGATGCCGGAGGAGAGCAGCAGGATCACCCCGAACACCATGTGGTGGATGTGCGTGTCACCGGCCCGTAGGTTGCCCGGCCACCAGCGCACGCGCGCGCGGATCAGCCGGACGCTGAGGCGGATGAACAGGAATCCGACGATGAATCCGAGCAGGAAGCACAGCAACGGCAGCCGCCCTTGGGCGATCACGTCTTCGTGGAGCCACCGTCGCATGGCCTCTACTTTCTCCTGCGGACCGGGCTACTGGCCGAAACCCGCCCTGCGCAAGGCGTCCGCCATCGCGCCGCTAGGTGCCGGCGCGTTCCTGCGCTGGTTGCCGCCACGCCCCTGTCCTTGATTGCGGTTCTGGCCCTGCTGCCTGTTCTGACCATTCTGCCGCTGCCGCTGATCGCCTCCACCGGATCGGCCGCCGCCTTGACCGCGCTGCCGGTTGTCGCCGCCCTTGGCGGGCGTGCCGGGTTCGTCGTCCAGGCGCAGGGACAGACCGATGCGCTGGCGCGCGACGTCCACCTCGAGCACCTTCACCTTCACGACGTCGCCGGACTTGACCACTTCGCGCGGATCCTTGACGAAGTTGTGCGACATGGCCGAGACGTGCACCAAGCCGTCCTGGTGCACACCCACGTCGACGAACGCGCCGAAGGCGGCCACGTTCGTCACCACGCCCTCGAGCACCATGCCCGGCTTCAGGTCGGCGACCTTCTCCACACCCGCGGCGAACTCAGCGGTCTTGAATTCCGGACGCGGGTCGCGCCCCGGCTTCTCCAACTCGGCGATGATGTCGGTGACGGTCGGGACACCGAAGCGTTCGTCGGTGAAATCGCCCGCGCGCAGCGAGCGCAGCGCCGTGGTGTTGCCGATGATCTCCGCGATGCCGCGCCCCGTCGATTCGAGGATGCGCCGCACCACCGGATACGCCTCAGGGTGCACCGCGGAGGTGTCCAGCGGATCGTCGCCGCCGCGAATGCGCAGGAAGCCCGCGCACTGTTCGAACGCCTTCGGGCCCAGCCGCGGGACGTCGAGCAGCGCGGTCCTGCTGCGGAAGGGGCCGTTCTGATCCCGGTGCGCCACGATGCTCTCCGCCACCGACCCGGCGATGCCGGAGACCCGCGACAGCAGCGGCACCGAGGCGGTGTTCACGTCGACGCCGACCGCGTTCACCGCGTCCTCGACCACCGCGCCCAGCGAACGGGCCAGCAGCGATTCGGACACGTCGTGCTGGTACTGGCCGACGCCGATGGACTTCGGATCGATCTTCACCAGCTCGGCCAGCGGGTCCTGCAGCCGGCGCGCGATCGACACCGCGCCGCGCAGCGACACGTCCAGCTCGGGCAGCTCCTGCGAGGCGTAGGCCGAGGCGGAGTACACGGAAGCGCCCGCCTCGGAGACCACGATCTTGGTGGGCTTGTTCTCCGGGATGCGCGAGATCAGTTCGGCGGCGAGGGCGTCGGTCTCGCGCGAGGCGGTGCCGTTGCCGATGGCGATGAGTTCCACGCCGAATCGGGCCACCAGCGCGCCGAGCACCGCGAGCGACTTCTCGGTCTGGCCCTGCGGTTTGTGCGGGTAGATCACCTCGGTGGCGACCACCTTGCCGGTGGCGTCGACCACCGCCACTTTCACGCCGGTGCGGTAGCCAGGGTCCAGACCCATCGTCGTGCGGGTGCCCGCGGGGGCGGCGAGCAGTAGATCGCGCAGATTCGCGGCGAACACGTCCACCGCGTCCTTCTCCGCCGCCTGCCGCAACCGCATCCTGGTGTCGATGCCGAGGCTGACCTGCAGCTTGGTCCGCCAAGCCCAGCGCACCGTGTCCAGCAGCCAGGAGTCGGCGGGGCGGCCCCGGTCGGCGATGCCGAAGCGAGTGGCGATACGACCCTCGTAGACGGTGCGCTCGCCCGGCTGCGGCTCCTCGGTGTCCGGTTCGAGGTGCAGGGTGAGCACCTCCTCCTTCTCGCCGCGCAGCAGCGCCAGGATGCGGTGGGAGGGCAGTTTGTCGAACGGCTCGCTGAACTCGAAATAGTCGGCGAACTTCGCGCTCGCCTCCTCCTTGCCCGCGCGCACGGTCGAGGTGACCTGCCCGCGGTTCCACATCAGTTCACGCAACTCGCCGACCAGATCGGCGTCCTCGGCGAAACGTTCGACCAGGATGGCGCGCGCGCCGTCGAGTTGCTCGGCGGTGTACTGCGCCGGGTCGGTGTTCGGATCCTCGATCAGGGCGTCGGCCACCGGCTCGTGCCCGGCCTCACGCGCGATCTGCGCCTTGGTGCGCCGCTTCGGCTTGTACGGCAGGTAGATGTCCTCGAGCCGGGCCTTGGTCTCGGCGAGCAGGAGCTGCCGATGCAGAGCGTCGTCGAGTTTGCCCTGGCCCCGGATCGATTCGATGATCGCGGCCCTGCGCTCGTCGAGTTCGCGCAGGTAGTGCAGACGCTCGTCGAGCACGCGCAGCTGCGCGTCGTCCAGGCCGCCGGTGACCTCCTTGCGGTACCGGGCGATGAACGGCACCGTCGAGCCCGCGTCGAGCAGCTCGACGGCGGCGCGCACCTGGGTCTCGCGCACCGCGAGTTCCTCGGCGATACGACGGTTCACGCTGGCTGGGCCCGCGGTGTCGGAGCGTGGCACGGCGGGTGTGGACTCTGCACTGGCAGTCTCGGGCGCTGTCGTCACGTCGGAGACACTACCGCCGCCGCCTGACACGCGGTCCCCACCCAGGTGAACCTCCCTCGTGTCAGCTGTCGTCCAGGCCGAGCAGCCGCCGCGACAGTTCCCGCATCTGCGCCTTGCGGATCTTGCCGGTGACCGTCATCGGGAATTCCTCGACCACATGCACGTAGCGGGGAATCTTGAAGTGCGCCAGCTTGCCGGTGGCGAAGTCACGCACGGCCGTGGCGTCCAATGGCGTTGCGCCCTCGCGCATCCGGATCCAGGCCATCAGTTCTTCGCCGTACTTCGGATCCGGCACACCGATCACCTGCGCGTCCAGGATGTCGGGATGGGTGTAGAGGAATTCCTCGATCTCCCGCGGGTAGACGTTCTCGCCACCCCGGATGATCATGTCCTTGATCCGGCCGGTGACGGCCACATAGCCCTCGTCGTCCATCACGCCGATGTCGCCGGTGTGCATCCAACGGGCGGCGTCGATGGCCTCGGCGGTCTTGTCCGGCTCGTCCCAGTACCCGAGCATCACCGAATAGCCTCTGGTGCACAGCTCGCCGGGTTCGCCGCGCGGCACCGTGAGACCCGTTGCGGGATCGACGATCTTGACCTCCAGGTGCGGCCCGACCCGGCCGACGGTGGCGGTGCGCCGTTCGATGCCGTCGTCGCGCCGGGTCTGGGTGCTGACCGGAGACGTCTCCGTCATGCCGTAGCAGATGCAGACCTCGCGCATGCCCATCCGGTCGATCACCCGCTTCATCACCTCGACCGGGCACGGCGAGCCCGCCATGATCCCGGTGCGCAGCGTGGACAGGTCCGCGGCGGCCGAGTCCAGCGCGGCGAGCATGTCGATGAACATCGTCGGCACACCGTAGAGGGAGGTACAGCGCTCGGCTTCGACCGCCGCCAGGGCCGCTGTCGGATCGAACGACGGCGACGGAATCACGATAGCCGCACCGTGGCTGGTGCTCGCCAGATTGCCCATCACCATGCCGAAACAGTGGTAGAACGGCACCGGGACGCAGATCCGGTCCTGCTCGGTGTATCCGCACAGTTCCCCGACGAAATAGCCGTTGTTCAGGATGTTGTGGTGACTGAGCGTGGCGCCCTTCGGGAAACCGGTTGTGCCCGAGGTGTACTGGATGTTGATCGGGTCGTCGGCGGAAAGCCGCGCGCCCAGTTCGACGAGCCGATCGGTGTCGATCTCGGTGCCCGACAGCGCCTCCCACTCCGGTGTGCCCAGCACGAGCACCTGCGTCAGCGCCGGGCAGTTCGGCCGGACCTGCTCGATCATCGCCACGTAGTCCGACGACTTGAACCGCTCGGCCGTGATGAGCATTCGCACGCCCGCCTGGCACAGCACGTACTCCAGTTCACTGGTGCGGTACGCCGGATTGATGTTGACCAGGATCGCGCCGATTTTCGCCGTGGCGTACTGCACCAGAAACCATTCCGCGCGGTTCGGCGCCCAGATGCCGACCCGGTCGCCCTTGCCGATGCCCCGTGCGGCGAGGCCGCAGGCCAGGGCGTCGACCGCGGCGCCGAGAGCGCGATAGGTCCAGCGCTGTCCGCTCGGCAGGTCCACCAGGGCCTCCCGGTCCGGGAACGCCGACACCGCGCGATCGAGATTGCCGCCGATGGTGTCGCCGAGCAGCGGGACGTCCGACACGCCCGAGGCGTAGCTGGGCAGGGGCGCCGTGGCCGAAGTCATCGGGCACCGCCCTGCCGCAGCACGAACCGCTGCACCTTGCCGCTGGGCGTCTTCGGCAGACTCGCCACGAAGTGGACCCTGCGCGGGTAGGCATGCGCCGCGAACTTTCGCTTCACCAGGCTCTGTAGCTCGGCTTCCAACTCGGCACCGCCGACAGCGCCGTCTCGCAGCACGACGAACGCCTCGAGCACTTCGCCGCGCAGTTCGTCCGGCATGCCGACCACCGCCGCCTCCGCCACCTGCTCGTGCAGCACCAGAACGCTCTCCACCTCGAACGGGCCGATGCGGTAGCCGGCCATGATGATCACGTCGTCGTCGCGGGAGGAGAAGCGGAAGAAGCCGTCCGCGTCCTGCGAGCCCGCGTCGCCGGTCAGATACCAGCGGCCGTCGGCGGTGTAGCGCTGCGCGGTGCGGTCCGGAGCGTCGAGGTAGCCGAGGAACCACAGCAGCGGACTGCGTTCCGTGTCGATCGCGACCCGGCCCAATTCGCCGGTGGGAGCGATCGTGTCGGCGTCGTCGGAGAGCACGGCGCAGGTCCAGCCGGGCAGCGAGCGACCCATCGATCCGGCCGGGGTCTCGGTGTCCAGGTCTTCGTGCCAGGCGTTGCAGATAACCATGCCGTGCTCGGTCTGGCCGTAGTGGTCGCGCACCGGGACGCCGAGGTACTCGACGGACCACGCGACCACTTCAGGGGTCAGCGGTTCTCCCGCCGAAGAGGCACGGCGCAATCGGGAATGCACGGGCGGCGTGGCACCGTCGGCGCGCAACGCTCGATATACCGTCGGGGCGGCGGCGAAGTTGGTGACGCCGAACGTCTCCAGCACCTGCCAGGTCAGCGGTGCCGAGAAGCCCGCGTGCAGCAGGATGCTGCGGATGCCGGTGGCCAGCGGGCCGAGGATGGCGTAGTAGAGCCCGTAGGCCCAGCCCGGATCGGCGGCGTTCCAAAAGACGTCGTCGGGGCGGACGTCCAGCGCGAACTCCTGGTACGCGTGGAAGGAGGCGAGCGCGCGCAGCGGGATCGGGACGCCCTTGGGCGTGCCCGTGGTGCCGCTGGTGAACAGTTGGACGAGCAGTCCGTCACCGCCGACCGCGATCGGCTGAGCCTGCGGAGAGGTGGCCGTATGAGCGTGGAGCAACTCGTCCATCCGCAGCGCCCCTTCGGGCGCCTCCGCTCCGGTGACGATCAGCCGCCAGGACGGGTCGTCTGGCAGATCGGGTCCCGGCGCCAGCTTCGGCGCCTGGTCGGCATCTGCGATGACGACCGAGGCGCGACTGGCGTTCAACCGCAGGGCGATCGCGGGCGGAGCGAAGGCGGTGAACAGCGGAACGTGCACCGCACCCCGGCGCCAGATCCCGAGCAGAGCGACCACCAGGTCCGCGGATTTCGCCATCAGCGTGGCGACCCGGTGGCCCGGTTCGACGCCGAGTCCGGCGAGTGCGTCGGCGAAGCGGGCGGAGCGTTCGCGCAGTTCGCCGTAGGTGAGGTCGGTCGAGGACAGGTCTGCCTCGACGATCGTGAAGGCGACCCGGTCGGCCGGGTGCCGATCACACAGCAGGTCCGCCGCCGACGCGTCGGCGCGGTCGTAACAGTCCAGCAGTTCGCGCACCCGCTGATTCAGATCGGTGCCCATCTTCAGTTCTCCTCGTTCTGTGATCCAGCTCAACCCGGGTGTGCAATAGGATGTGGGTCACATCCCGCTGCCCACTACCCCCGAAAAGGGGTGAGTCTCGTGACCCACACCGCCCTGCTGCGTCCGCGCGACAGCGACGCGCTGCGCGCCGAGATCCGCTGGGTGGCGAGCGCGGCGGGCGTGCCGGTGGCGTTCGGCGGCGAGGTGCACGGGGACGCGCTGCTGCTGTCGGAGTTCGTCGGCACGCTGACCAACGGCCTGCGCGGTCTGGCCGTCGTGCGGGCTTCCGGGCTGGGCGGACGGGTGATGGATTCCGGGCGGCCCGCCGCGGTCTCCGACTATCGCCGCGCCTCCTCGATCACCCACGACTACGACGGGCCGGTCTCCGGCGAGGGCATCCGCTCCGTGCTCGCCGTGCCCGTGGTGGTGGACCAGCGCTCCCGCGCGGTGCTCTACGCCGCGACGCGCGGCGCGAGTGCGCTGGGCGACCGCACCGCGGATCTGGTCGTGCAGGCCGGGCGCCGCCTGGCCACCGAGATCGCCGTTCGCGACGAGGTCGACCGTCGGCTGCGCATGCTGGAGGTCACCGCGCCGTCGGCGGCCACAGCACCGGCGATCACGGAGGAACTCCGCGACATCCACGCCGAACTGCGCGGCATGGCGCGCACGACCGAGGACGATCGGCTGCGCGGACGCCTGCACGCGGTATGCGAGCGCCTCACCCGGGTCATGACCGGTGAGCCGCGGCCGGACGGCCCGAAACTGTCCCGCCGAGAACTCGACGTGCTGACCCAGATCGCCTTGGGCTGCACCAACCAGGAAGCGGCGCAACGACTCTCACTCGGCCCGGAGACCGTGAAGAGCTATCTTCGCAACGCGATGGTCAAACTCGACGCCCACTCCCGGCACGAGGCGGTGGTGGCCGCCCGCCGCCATGGTCTGCTGCCCTGACGCGGCGAAGATTCCCGCTGGAGTTCACCGAGGGAAGGCCCGAGCACGGCCTGCGACGCCCGGCTGCTCGAGAATTCGGATTCACGTGGGTGAGGAGGTCGTCGACCAGGTCGGTGGGGTCGGCGTTGCCTTTCCATCGGCCGCGAGGTGACCCGCCGCGGCGAGGTCGGCGGCACCGTGCGCGACCTCGCGAAGGGTCACCGCCTCGACGCCGCCCGCGTCGAGCAGCCGGATCGCGGAATCGAGCAGCGCGGAGTGGGTGTCTGGCATTCACTCGGCGTAGTGCGCGGCGCACACGCTCCCACGCACGGTTCCGCGCGGCGCACCCTCTGGCAAGAAGCAGACTGATCCCCGGCCGTCCGGACTGCGCGGCCGGGCTGCGCACACACTCGGGGCGCTTGCGCGGGCGTGGGTCTATCGCTCGGGGCCGGCCGTGTCGTGGTCCGCGAGCAGGTCCGGACGACGCTCGCGGGTCCGCGCGAGAGATTGCTCGCGCCGCCAGGCCGCCACCTTCGCGTGGTCGCCGGACAGCAGGACCGGCGGGACGTCCAACCCGCGCCAGGAGACCGGACGGGTGTAGCTGGGACCTTCGAGCAACCCGTCGGAGAACGAATCCTCTTGATGTGACTGCTGATTGCCGAGGACACCGGGCAACAGCCGGACCACGGCCTCGGTCATCACCAGCACGGCCGCCTCGCCGCCGATCAACACGTAGTCGCCGATGCTGACCTCTTGCACCCGGACGCGACGGGCGGCGTCATCGAAGACGCGCTGGTCGATGCCCTCATAGCGCCCGCAGGCGAAGACGATATGCCGCTCGGCGGCCCAGCTGTGCGCCATGGCCTGCGTGAACGGCACCCCCGCGGGCGTGGGGACCACGAGCAGCGCGTCGTCGGGACACACCTCGTCGAGCGCGTCGCCCCACACGGTCGGTTTCATGACCATGCCGGGCCCACCCCCGTAGGGGGAATCGTCGACGGACTTGTGCACGTCATGCGTCCAACGGCGCAGGTCGTGCACCGTGAGCGAGATAAGTCCCTTGTCGATCGCCTTACCCAGCAGCGCCGTGCGCAACGGCTCCAGGTACTCGGGGAAGATCGTGACGACGTCGAGTTTCATGACTGTCTCCTAGCGCCGCCGGGCCGCACGTCGTCGGCCGGGGCGAGCGATGCGCGGCCGGACGCCCACCGTGTCATTCCGGGTCGAGCAAACCCTCGGGCGGATCGATCACGATCACGCCCTCGGCGAGGGACACCGTGGGCACGATGGCGGTGACGAACGGGATCAGGATCTCCCGCCCGTCGTCCGCGGCCCGCACCTCCAGCAACTCACCCGCCGCGGAATGCAGCACTTCGCGCACGGAGCCGACCACGGTGCCGTCGGTGAGCCGTACCTCCAACCCCTCCAGTTCGTGGTCGTAGTACTCGTCCGGATCCTCGGAAGGCGGAAGGTCGGCGCTGTCGACCACGAACAGCATGCCGCGCAGCGCGTCGGCAGCGGTGCGGTCGGTCACACCGGACAGGAACACCAGAAGCCGGCCCGAGTGCTCCCGGGCCGCCTCCACGGTGAACTCGCGAACCTCCGCCGCTCGCGGCAGCCGACCGCGCAACCTGACGCCCGGCGCGAAACGCGCCTCCGGCTCGTCGGTACGCACCTCGACGACGAGTTCGCCGCGCACGCCGTGCGACTTGGCGACCCGCCCGACGACGAGTTCCATCTACTGGTCGGTGTCGACCACGTCGACCCGGATGCCCCGGCCGCCGATGCCGGCGACGAGGGTGCGCAGCGCGGTCGCGGTACGTCCGCCGCGACCGATCACTTTGCCCAGGTCATCGGGGTGAACGTGCACCTCGACGGTGCGTCCCCTGCGGCCGGTGATCAGCTCGACGCGGACGTCATCGGGATTGGCGACGATACCGCGCACCACGTGCTCGACGGCATCGGCGACGACGGCGCTCACTGCTCCATCACCTCACGACGCAACTCACCCGTCGTCGGGGCCGGTCTGTGGACGGCTCGTGACGGGTATCGGATGGACGGGTATCGCCCGCTCATTACTCGCCGGCCTCGGCAGCCTCGGCGCCCTCCTCGGCGTCCTTCTTGCCCTTCTTCTTGGGGGTGACCGCCTCGGCGACCGGCTCGTTGTCGGCGGCGGCCAGCGCGGCGTTGAACAGGTCCAGCTTCGACGGCTTGGCCGGCTTGACCTTCAGGGTGCCCTCGGCGCCCTCGATGCCCTTGAACTTCTGCCAGTCGCCGGTGATCTTCAGCAGCTGGAGGACCGGCTCGGTCGGCTGCGCGCCGACACCCAGCCAGTACTGCGCGCGCTCGGAGTCGATCTCGATCAGCGAGGGCTCTTCCTTCGGGTGGTACTTGCCGATGGACTCGATGGCCCGGCCGTCACGGCGGGTGCGGGCGTCCGCGACGACGACGCGGTACTGCGGGTTGCGGATCTTGCCCAGGCGGGTGAGTTTGATGCGAACAGCCACTGCTGATCTGCCTTTCGTTGGTTGGTCACGACGCAATTCGGCGACCCGCATGGTCTGCGAGCCCGGTTTTGCGCTTTCGAGTGTGTGACCGCCGCGCGGTACGGAACCGGAGACGGGCTGACACTTGTCCGGAAGGACGGTGGTCCATTGTGCCAGACCGGACGATCCCGCCAGAAATCGCGTGCGTGTTCACACAACGATGCCCACCCGCCATAACCAGGCATGCGACTGTTCCGGCGCCGCCGCACACGACCCGCCAGCATCACCCGCGACCTCGCGAGCGAACTCGGCGAGGAGGCTGCCGTCGAGTACGTCGTACCCGGCGTGTTCCGGGTGCTGCGACTCGTCGCCGCGGGCGTCGCCCGCGCCATGGAGTGAGGCTCGGCGTTTCGATGCGGCTAGCCCCGGGCGGTGGCGGTGAGCGCACGGGTGGGGACCCAGGGGCCGCCCCACCACATCTGCCACCCCACGGAGCGCAGGGTGAGGGCGGTCGCGCCGTTCGCCGCCAGGACGGCGCGGTACGCGCGGGTGTCGCCGATATCGACGATGACCAGTTTGCCGCCGGGACGCAGCACGCGGCACGCCTCCCGGACCGCCGCGGCCCGGCCCTCGGCGGTCTTGATGTCGTGAATCGCCAAGCTGGAGACGACAACGTCGAACACGCCGTCCGGGAACGGCATGCGGGTCATGTCGCCGGTGCGCAGCTCGATCCGGTCGGCGACGTTCTCGGCGAGCGCGTTCCGCTCCGCGGTGGCCGGGGTGTTCTCGCAGTGGTCCGCGGAGCACCACAGATCCAGGCCGACCGCGCACCCGGCGGGCAAGCGGCGCGCGGCGGCCAGCAGCACCGCGCCGCGGCCGCACCCCATGTCGAGTAATCGTTCGTCGCCACGCAGTTCGAGGTCGTCGAGCAGGCGCGCCCAGACCCGGAACTTGCCCCGGCGGGTCGCGTGCAGGAACAGCCCGAACTGCGTGGCCAGCACGACGCCGATCAGCAGGAGCAGCAGGCTCGGGCGCAGTTGCTGGAACAGCGCCACCACCAGCGCGGCGGCAAGATACCCGACCGCGAGAACTCCCAGCAACAACAGCACCGACGGCGCGTCGACACCGTACGACGCGCGCCACGGAGGGGCTATCATGGCCCGATCATAACCAGCGCCAACGGTATTCGCGCCGGGTTCGCGCTCGTCAGCGCACCAACGGAGCGAAGGTACGCCCGGCGAGCTCGACCGCACCCGGCTCGTGCCCGTTGAACACCATATTGATGATGAGACCGTCGACGCCGTGGTCCAGAACGCGGGTCCGCAGCTGTTCGGCAACCTCGTCCGGTGTGCCGACGAACTGGCGGTCGGCCGGGCTCTGCGCGAGCTCGGCGTCCGACAGGGCCGACAGGTCGATACCCATGCGGCTCAAGTAGTCCCGCTGCTGCTTGCGCACGAGGTCACCGTCTTCGTCCATCATGACGAAGCACAGGTAGCTGGTCTCCAAGGTGCGCGGATCCCGGCCGACCTCCGCGCAACGCGCCCGCAGCGCCTCGATCTTGCGCGGCAGCTCGGACGCGTTGCAGATGATGTTGAGGTGGTCGGCGAAGCGGGCGGCCAGGCCGAAGGTCTTCTTCTCACCGCTACCGCCGAGCAGGATCGGCAGATCGTCGCGTACGCGCGGCTCGTTCATCGCGTTCTCGACCCGGTACCACTTGCCCTGGAAGGTGGGCCGCTCGCCGCGCAGCATCGGCTGGATGATGTGCAGCGCCTCGTCGAGCCGCTCGAAGCGGTCGGTGAAGGTGCCGAATTCGTAGCCAAGGGAGCGGTGCTCGAGTTCGAACCAGCCCGCGCCGATGCCGAGCACCGCGCGGCCACCGCTGACCACGTCCAGCGTGGTGACCGTCTTGGCGAGCATCGCCGGGTTGCGGTAGGTGTTGCCGGTGACCAACGCCGACAACTGGATTCGCTCCGTCGCCGTGGCCAGGCCGCCGAGCGCGGTGTAGGCCTCGAGCATCGGCTCGTCGGGCGTGCCGATGCCGGGCAACTGATAGAAGTGGTCCATGACGAAGGCCGTGTCGAAACCGGCGGCTTCGGCCTCTCGGGCCTGCGCGATCACCGTGGGGAACAGCTCGCGCACCGACTTGCCGTAGCTGAAGTTGGGCATCTGATATCCGAGGCGAATTGTCACGAAATCCGACCTTACGCCGTTTTCGGATACACGCGGGTGAGCCGCGGTGCCGAGTTATCTATGGCCGGTGACCGGACCGTGCCCGCCGTACACGCGCCCGCGCAGCACGACGGCGTACGGCGTGGCGAGCGTCTCGGGGTGGCTACGCGGATCCTCCGCGTAGACCACGAAATCCGCGGGAGCGCCGTCCTCGATGCCGGGTCGCCCGAGCCACTCGCGCGCTTGCCACGATGCCGCGCCGAGCGCGTCGTGCCGGGACAGGCCCGCGGCGCCGAGCGCGGCGATCTCGTCGGCGATACGCCCGTGGCGGATGGAGCCGCCCGCGTCCGTGCCCGCGAAGATCGGCACGCCCGCCTCGTGCGCGGCGGCGACCGTGCCGCGCACCCGCCGGTGTAGCTCGCGCATGTGCGCGGCGTAGACGGGGAATTTGCCCGCGCCGTCGGCGATACCGGGGAAGGTGTCGATATTGATCAGGGTGGGAACCAGCGCGGTGCCGTGCTCGACCATCATCTCGATGGTCTCGTCGGTCAGGCCGGTGCCGTGCTCCAGGCAGTCGATACCGGCGTTGATCAGCCCGGGTAGCGCGTCCTCGCCGAAGACGTGTGCGGTGACCCGCGCGCCGTTGGCGTGCGCGGCGTCGATGGCCTCCTTCAGGATGGCGTCGCTCCACAGCGGCCGCAGATCGCCAACGGAGCGGTCGATCCAGTCGCCGACGATCTTCACCCAGCCGTCGCCGAGGCGGGCCTGCTCGGCGACGATCTCCGGCAGGTCCCGTTCGTCGTCGAGCTCGATGCCCAGTTCGCGGATGTAGCGCTTCGGACGGGCGATGTGGCGGCCCGCGCGAATGATCCGCGGCAGGTCCTCGCGGTCGTCGACGAATCGGGTGTCGATGGGCGAGCCCGCGTCGCGCAGCAGCAGGGCGCCGGCGTCGCGCTCGGTCTCGGCCTGCGCGGTGGCGCCCGCGCGGTCCTCGTGGCCCCCGCCGTACCGGATGCCGACGTGGCAGTGCGCGTCGACCAATCCCGGCACGATCCACCCGGAGGCGCAGAGGGTTTCGGCTCCGGGCACCGGCTCGAACGACACCAGGCCGTCGCGCACCCAGAGGTCGCACACCTCGCCTTCGGGCAGAACCACACCGCGTAGGTGCACAGCAACCTCCTGGAACTCGTCCGCGGCCTCCAACCTACTGTCCGATTCCCGGATCGGGCATCCGCGCGAAGCACGGCCACGAGACAGCGAAGCCAGCCGCCGCGTGGTCGCGTCATGGCGACCGAGCGGCGCGACACAGACGCCCGCCGCCAACGAACAGCGTGGTCGGCGGGAGTGTCCTACTTCTTCGGGAACTTCAACTTGCTGAGATCGAAGCCCTCCAAGCCGGGCGGCAATTGGTCCAGACCGGCAGGCATGTCGGACAGGTCGGGCATTCCCGCGGGCAGGCCGGGCATGCCGCCCATCCCCGGGAAACCGCCGCGCACCTTCGGCGGCGTCGGGCCACGCCCGCCCTTCTTGCCTTTCTTGCCCTTCTTCGCGTTGCCGCGGCGAGCGCCGGGCAACCCCATCTGGCGGCCCATCATCGTCATCATCTTCTTGGCATCGAAGAAGCGGTCGACGAGCTGGTTGACCTCGGAGACCTGGACCCCGGAGCCGTTGGCGATGCGCAGCCGGCGCGAGGCGTTGATGATCTTCGGGTTCGCCCGTTCGGCCGGGGTCATACCGCGGATGATCGCCTGCACCCGGTCGAGCTGCTTGTCGTCGACCTGGGCGAGCATGTCCTTCATCTGGCCCGCGCCCGGCAGCATGCCGAGCAGATTCCCGATCGGGCCCATCTTGCGGATGGCCAGCATCTGGTCGAGGAAGTCCTCGAGGGTGAGTTCGCCGCTGCCGATCTTGCGGGCGGCCTCCTCGGCCTGCTTGGCGTCGTAGACCTGCTCGGCCTGCTCGATCAGGGTGAGCACGTCGCCCATGCCGAGGATGCGGCTGGCCATGCGATCGGGGTGGAAGACGTCGAAGTCCTCGAGCTTCTCACCGGTCGAGGCGAACAGGATCGGTACGCCGGTGACCTCACGGACGCTCAGCGCCGCACCACCGCGGGCGTCGCCGTCGAGCTTGGTGAGCACCACGCCGGTGAAGCCGACGCCGTCACGGAACGCCTCGGCGGTGTTGACCGCGTCCTGGCCGATCATGGCGTCCAGCACGAACAGTGTCTCGTCCGGTTGCACGGCGTCGCGGATGCCCGCGGCCTGGCGCATGAGCTCTTCATCGATGCCGAGACGGCCCGCGGTGTCGACGATGACGACGTCGTACTGCTTCTGCCGCGCCTCTTCGACACCCCCGCGCGCCACGTTCACCGGATCGGCGGCGGAGATGCCCAGCGGGTTATCACCGCCACCGATCGAGGTGCCGGGGTGCGGCGCGTAGACGGGCACGCCCGCGCGCTCGCCGACGACTTGCAGCTGGGTGACGGCGCCGGGGCGCTGCAGGTCGCACGCCACCAGCAGCGGCTGGTGGCCCTGCCCCTTCAGCAGTTTCGCCAGCTTGCCCGCGAGCGTGGTCTTACCGGAACCCTGCAGACCGGCCAGCATGACCACCGTCGGCGGGTTCTTGGCCAGGTGCAGCCGCCTGGTCTCGCCGCCGAGGATGCCGATGAGCTCCTCGTTGACGATCTTCACGACCTGCTGGGCCGGGTTCAGCGCCGCGGAGACCTCCGCGCCCTTGGCGCGCTCCTTGATCCGCCCGATGAATCCGCGCACCACGGGCAGCGCGACGTCGGCCTCCAACAAGGCCAGGCGGATCTCGCGGCAGGTGGCGTCGATGTCGGCCGGTGACAGACGCCCCTTACCGCGCAGATCCTTGAGGGCACCGGTAAGCCGGTCGGACAGGGATTCGAACACCGATCGCGCTCCTGATCTCGGGGGACGTCACATTCTCTCCCAGGGTAATGGGATCGCCCGCGTGTTCGCGCAGGCGGTGCGTCCTTCCCCGGCGCGGCGGGCTCGCTAGTCGAGCACGCGACGGCGCGGCCTGGCCGTTTTGCGGTAGTCGTGGTTCTCCTCGGCCACCATGAAGACCGCCTCGTTGGCGGTCAGGCCCAGCTCGAGGGCCAGGCCGTCGAGAACGGCCCACTCGGCCCTGCTCGGGATGGGCGAGGTGGCGACCGTGGAGGCGATCGTCATCGCGGTAACCGCCTGTCGCCCGGTCAATGTGCGACCAGGAAGCCAGGAGACCACCCACCGGTCGCCGCCGACGCAGCGCGCCATGTGCGCGGTCTCGTCACTCGTCATCGTGGATGCCGAAACGACTTCAATTGCCATCGACCTGCTCCCCTCGTGCTCGCGATAGCCGGACGCTCTAGATCGTAGGGTCAGGCCACGAGCCGGGAGTTGGGATGTAGCAAATATTGCGCAACGGATTAATCACCGGATAAAAGTGCTGCTAATCACTATTTTTCGGGTCTGGAGTACCTTCGGCGGGAGGTTTCGGCGCAGTTCTGGGAACCACCGCGATAAGCGCTTTCTCGATCGTTTCGCGGCGCGCGGGGCTGTCCTCGGCGCCCAGATCGAGGCAGAAGCTGTCGACCACCGCCGACCCCATCGTGACCACCTTGGCCCAGCGCACGTCGGCTCCGCAGCCGGCCAGCTCCGCGGCCAGCCGACTGAGCAGGCCCACGCGGTCCTCGGCGCGCAATTCCAGGATCACCTGGCCGGGCACCGAGGTGTCCGACCAGATCATCCGGGGCTGGGCCTGCGCGTACCGGCTGCGGCCGATGGTGCCCGCCTCGCGCTCGCGTTTGGCCAGCGCCGCGGGCACGTCCAAGTCGCCGGCCGTGGCGCGGATCAATTCCTGGCGCAACAGCCCCGGGTCCGGCGGATCGCCGAACTTGGGCGCGACGACGAAGGTGTCCACCGCGGAGGCGCCTTCGACGCCGAGCGCGGCCGACAGCACGCGCAGCGAATGCAGCGCGAGCACGCCCGCGGCGTCGGACAGCAGCCCGGAGCTGTCGGGCGCGATGACGGTGACCACATACGTGTGCTTGCTCTCACCGGGCTGCAGATCGACGTGCACACCCCCCGCCCTGGCCTTTTCGACCAATTCCGGTGCGATCGGCTCCGGTGTCGGCAGCTGGTCGCCCGCCATGACCAACCGGCAGCGCCGGACCAGTTCGCCGATCAGCGACGCCTTCCAGTCGCCCCACACGCCGGGACCGGTGGCCTGCGAATCCGCCTCGGCCAGGGTGTGCAGCAGCTCCAGCAGTTGCGGATCGCCGTCGAGCGCCTCGACGACGTACCGCACCGTCTCCGGATCGGACAGATCGCGCCTGGTCGCGGTTTCCGGCAGCAGCAGGTGATGGCGCACGACCGCGCTGAGCGTGCGCACGTCCGACGGCCACAGTCCGAGGCGGCGGCCGATGTGGGTGGCCAGTTCCGCGCCGACCACGCTGTGATCGCCCGCGCGACCCTTGCCGATGTCGTGCAGCAGCGCACCGAGGGCGAGCAGGTCGGGGCGAGCGACCCGGGTGCTCAGCCCGCCCGCGTAGGCGACCGTCTCCATGAGATGCCGGTCGACGGTCCAGATGTGCTGGACATCGCGCGGCGGCAGGTCGCGCACGGCGCCCCATTCCGGCAGCAGCCTGCCCCACAGTCCCGTCCGGTCCAGCGCCTCGATCGCGTCGATCGTGCCGCGGCCCGCGCCCAACAGGACCAGCAAGTCGTTGAGGGCGTCCTTGGGCCACGGCTCGCGTAGCTCGGGAGCGTCCTCGGAGAGCCGGTTGAGGGTGGTGGCCGACATCGGCAGGCCGGTCTGCGCCGACGCCGCCGCGACGCGCAGGATCAGCCCGGGGTCGCGCTGCGGGCGGGCGTCTCTGGCCAGCACGACCTCACCCGCGTGCTCGACCACGCCTTCGTCCAGCGGCCTGCGCACCGGCATCCGGCGCAGGCGCGCCAATCCCCGGCGGGGCAGCGCGTTGGCCGCGGTGCGCAGCCCGACGTCCACGGAGTAGCTGACCGTCCGGGCCGAATCGCTCAGTGTGCGGGCCAGATCGAACCGATCGCCGATGCGCAGGGCAGCGCCGATCTCGTCGGCGTCCTGTGCGCGCAGCTGGTCGCGGGCTCGTCCCGCCACACGGTGCAGTTCGGTGCGCACGTCCAGCAGCCGACGGTGCGCCTGCTTCAATCCGCCGCCCGGCACGTCCGGTCCCAATCCGGGCATGGCGTCGGTGAGCTGGGCGATCGCCAGCGCGTCCAGCAGCTGGACGTCACGCAGGCCGCCGCGCCCGTTCTTCAGGTCGGGCTCGGCGCGGTGCGCGATCTCGCCGTTGCGCTCCCATCTGGCCTGGGCCTGGGCGATGAGCTCCTCGAAGCGGGAGCGGATGCCGGTGCGCCACTCCCGGCGCACCCCGCCGATCAGCAGATTGCTCAGTTCCTGGTCGCCGACGATGTGCCTGGCCTCGAGCATGCCCAGCGCGGCGATGAGATCGTCCGAGGCCACCCGAAGCGCCTGCGGAACGGTGCGCACGCTGTGGTCGAGTTTGATGTGCGCGTCCCACAGCGGATACCAGAGCTGGTCGGCGACCTCGGCCACGCGGGCCGGGTCGACGTCGTCGTGCAGCAGCACCAGGTCCAGATCGGAGTACGGCAGCATCTCCCCGCGCCCGAGGCCGCCGACGGCCACCACGGCCAGACCGCTGTCGGGGGCGATGCCCAGTTCGGCGCCCATGCTGGTGAGCCAGAGGTCGTAGAGGTCGACCAGCGCCTGGCGCAGCGACTGGGCGTCCAGCCGGGGATTGCGCGGCTGGCCGCCGTCGAGCAGTTGGGTTCGCGCGCGGACCAGGTCGGCCGCCCCGTTGGACACCTTGCCGTTGCCTTGTTCGGTGACCTTCGGATCACCGTCGTGCTCGTACTGACTAGCCACAACCCACCGCCCATTTGATGCGCGCGGCCCCGCCCCGACCGGGAGCTCCGGTGGGAGCGGGGCCGCCGCTCGACTCGTTTCCGCTACAGCGCGTCGGTGCCGCGTTCGCCGGTCCGCACCCGGATGATCGCCTCCACCGGAGTGATCCAGACCTTGCCGTCGCCGATCTTGCCGGTGCGGGAGGCCTCCACGATCACCTCCACGACCTTGTCGACGGAGGCATCGTCCACGACGACCTCGACGCGGACCTTCGGCACGAAATCGACGGAATACTCCGCGCCGCGGTACACCTCGGTGTGGCCCTTCTGCCGGCCGTACCCTTGGACCTCGCTGACGGTCATGCCCAACACACCCGCCTGCTCGAGACCGGACTTGACGTCTTCGAGCGTAAACGGTTTGACGATTGCGGTGATCAGTTTCATGTTCGTCATGCCTCCTTGACGGCCGAACGTGCCGTGCTACCCAGAGCGCCGAAGTCGTAGGCGGTTTCCGCGTGCTCGGACTCGTCCAAGCCGACCGACTCTGCTTCCTCGCTCACGCGCAGCCCAATGGTGAACTTCACGATATAGGCAATGATCAGGGTCGCGACGAAGGAGAAGGCAAGTACCACACCGGCGCCCACCGCCTGCCGCCACAGCTGATCGAAACCGCCGCCATAGAACAGACCGGTCTTGGCCGCACCCGCCTCGGGCGCCGCGACGAAACCGACCATCAGGGTGCCGACGATACCGCCGACCAGGTGCACGCCGACCACGTCGAGCGAGTCGTCGAAACCGAACTTGAACTTCAGGCCGACCGCGAGGGCGCACAGCGCGCCCGCGAGGACGCCGATGGCGAGCGCGCCGAGCACGTTCACCGAGGAACACGACGGCGTGATGGCGACCAGGCCCGCCACGATGCCCGAGGCCGCGCCCAGCGAGGTGGGTTTGCCGTCGCGGATCTTCTCCACCAACAGCCAGGCCAGCATCCCGGCGCAGGTCGCGATGGTGGTGGTGACGAAGGTCGAACCGGCGAGGCCGCCGGAGGTCACCGCGGATCCGGCGTTGAAGCCGAACCAGCCGAACCAGAGCAGACCGGCGCCGAGCATGACGAACGGCAGATTGTGCGGGCGGAACGGGGTGGTCGGCCAGCCCTTGCGCTTGCCGAGCACCAGCGCCAAGGCCAGACCGGCCGCACCGGCGTTGATGTGCACCGCCGTGCCACCGGCGAAGTCCACCGCGAGCAGCTTGTTGGCGATCCAGCCGCCCTCGTGCACGACGTTGCCGTCGGCGTCCTTGACGTCGAAGTCGAACACCCAGTGCGCGACCGGGAAGTAGACCACCGTGGACCAGATGCCCGCGAACACCAGCCACGCGCCGAACTTCAAGCGGTCGGCGACCGCACCCGAGATGAGGGCAACCGTGATGATGGCGAACATCAGCTGGAAGGCGACGAAGACGGTCGCGGGAATCGTGCCCGCGAGCGGGATGTTCACCGCGTCGGTGGTGACCGCGCCCGCCGCGTCCTTGACCTCGGCGACGGAGTTGCCGCCGATCAGGCCCTTCAGGCCGAAGAACTGCGTCGGGTCACCGATCACGCCGAACGTGTTGTCGCCGAAGGCCGTCGAGTATCCGTACAGCGACCACAAAACGCCGACCAGGCCCATGGCGCTGATGCTCATCATGATCATGTTGAGCACGTTCTTCGACCGGACCATGCCGCCGTAGAAGAAAGCCAGGCCCGGCGTCATCAGCAACACCAGCGCCGAACTCGCCAGCATCCATGCGGTGTCACCGGTATCCGGTGCACCGGTAAGTGGAAAAGCCACCTTAATGTCCTCCTCATCTCGGGCCCAGCCGCTTCCGGCAAATGGACCTGAACAGAAGGGTCCTAACTTGGTGTTTCATCCGTAGAGCTGTCGTGTTTCACCTACGTGAACGGATGGGGCAGCTGTGTTGCCACTACGTTTCGTCCCGCGCACCAGCGGTTTTCCGTCGCTGCGAGCACGGTGTTCGGGAAATCGGACATCCGTTACCGCCCACGAGGAGTCGGCAAACTTCCGGGGTGTGACCGCCCTCGCACCGGGGGCGGCGGCGACCGAACGAGCACCCGTGGCGCACCTCGTGGATGGAACGCCGCGGGCGGCAACCTCTTTCGACCGGTCTCGGCGAGCGGAACGGCTCAGCCCAGCAGCGCGTCCACGAACGCGGCGGGCTCGAACGGAGCCAGGTCGTCGGCCCCCTCACCGAGCCCGACCAGCTTCACCGGCACGCCCAGTTCGTGCTGGACCTGGAAGACGATGCCGCCCTTCGCCGTGCCGTCGAGCTTGGTCAGCACGACGCCTGTGATATCGACCACTTCGGCGAACACCCTGGCCTGGGTCAGTCCGTTCTGCCCGACGGTCGCGTCCAGCACGAGCAGGACCTCGTCGACGGCGGCCTTCTTCTCCACGACGCGCTTGACCTTGCCCAGCTCGTCCATCAGACCCGTCTTGGTGTGCAGCCGACCGGCCGTGTCGATCAGCACCACGTCGACGCCGTGCTCGACGCCTGCGGCCACCGCGTCGAACGCGACCGCGGCCGGGTCGGCGCCCTCGCGACCGCGGACGGTGTCGGCACCGACCCGCTCGCCCCAGGTCTGCAACTGGTCGGCGGCCGCGGCGCGGAAGGTGTCGGCCGCGCCGAGCAGCACCCGGCGGCCGTCGGCCACGAGCACGCGCGCGAGCTTGCCGGTGGTGGTGGTCTTGCCGGTGCCGTTCACGCCGACCACGAGCAGGATCGACGGGTGATCGGGATGCGGCAGCGCGCGCACCGAGCGGTCCAGCTCCGGTCGCAGCTGCTCGATCAGCACGTCGCGCAGCACGGCGCGCGCCTGGTCGGTGGTCCGCACGCTGCGTGCCGCCATCTCCGAGCGCAGCCGGGAGACGACAGCCGTGGTGCTCGCGGTGCCGAGGTCGGCCAGCACGAGGGTGTCCTCCACCTCTTCCCACGAGTCGTCGTCCAGGTCACCGCCGCCGAGCAGGCCGAGCAGGCTCTTGCCGACCGCGTTCTGCGAGCGCGACAGTCGTCCGCGCAGCCGGACCAGGCGGCCCTCGGTGGGCTCGATCTCCTCCAGCGCGACGGGTGCTTCCACCCCTGCGGGCGTGTCGGGCGCGACGATCCCGGTGGCGGCTTCGGTGTCCGGCCCCGCGGTGGCGGTGGGCGGCTCGGCGGTCTCGTCCTCGGCCGTGGCCGGGCTCTCCCGGGTTTCCAGCTGGTCGGGCGCCTGCGCTGTCGTCTCGGCCGCCGGAGTGCCCGCCTCGGGCTCGGCGACGTCCGGCGGGACGGAGGCCTCGGTGACGTCCGCGTCCGGCAACGGAACGTTGGTGATGCCGCGTTTGGGCGCGTCGCGTGGGATCGCGGCGTCGTCGCCGACGTGCGGCTGTCCTTCGGTGTCGGTGCGCTCGACCGGTTGCGGTTCGGTCGCCGCGCCGCCCCGGCTGAAGGTGAATCCACCGGACGCGGCATAACCACCGGACCGGTCGGTCACCTCTTTCTCCTGCGTGGGCGGAGTCAGCGACACGCGGCCGCGCTTGTACCGGACGAAACCGGCGACGAGCACGACGAGCAGCAGTGCGGCGACCGCGGCGATCAGGATCCAGACTTCAGGACTCACGCGGACCATCCTTGCAGACCGACCGTCACGGGATCGGCCCCGAGCCGCCCCCGGCGCGCGCGTCGCGCGCCGGGACCGGGGGCGCGAACTCGGCGAACATCGCAGGTACCGGCCGAGGGCGGGTGCGAGCGGGCACCGACACAGCCCTCCAGATTTCTTGTCCTGCGGAACTTCTCGCGAAGGGACAATAGGATCGGCGACGTGACCGATCGAAACGTGCTTGGGGGGCCGCTGGAAGAGTGCGGCACCGATCCTCTCACCGGCTTCTACCGGGACGGCTGCTGCAGTACCGGGCCGGAGGATCTGGGCAGCCACACCGTGTGCACCGTCGTCACGGCAGAATTCCTGGAGCATCAAGCTTCCATCGGAAACGATTTGAGCACGCCGCGCCCGGAGAACAATTTTCCCGGTTTGCAGCCGGGTGACCGATGGTGCGTGGTCGCTGTGCGATGGCTGCACGCGCACGAGGACGGCGTCGCCGCGCCCGTGGTGCTGGCCGCCACGCACGAGAACGCCCTGGAAGTGATCTCGATGGACATCCTGCGCAAGTACGCCGTCGACGTGCCCGACGACGTCAGCGACCTGCTCTGAGCATCCGGTAACTCTGTTCGGCCCGCCGCGTGGACCACCGGCGCACGGTTCGCGGGCCGGTGCCCGATCGGTCCATGGCACAGCAGAGAATGGAATGGCACAAATGCGCCATTCGGCTCAGCGCGCCGCCGCGGCCCGTCGGCGATGAGCCTTCTGACGGCATGCCGCCGAGCAGTACTTGGCCCGGCGGCCGGTCCCGGCCCGCGGGATCTCCGCATGACACACCGGGCAGCGGTCGCCCCCGCTTTCGTTACGATTCACAGTTTCGTTACGGTCTTCTGCACCGGCATCCCGTTTCGTCACCACGGGCCGTACCGGTCCGGCGCGCAGTGCGTCCAGCACCATCGCGGCGGTCCGGTCCACGCCGCCCCGCGCCTTCCGAAGTCGTTGGATCGCAACGCATGCGGTGAAGATCCCCAGCACGTCGTCGAGTTCGATATCGGCACGGACCGCTCCCTCTCGCTGAGCCGCGGCGAGCAGGGCAGCCAACGCCCCGTGAAAACGCACCCCCGCGCTCTGCAAAAGCGCGCGCGGCCAGCCGTCGTCGGACTGAACGAGGTCGCATAGCGCCTGGTTGTCCGGCGTTGTGGCGATCACCGCGGTACAGAAGTCAAAAAAGGCGGTGCCGGGATCCGGCGCGGCGAGATGGTCGGCGGCCATCTTCGCCAACCGGTCGATGCGCTGCTGCATGACCGCTTCCAGCAGAGCGCCTTTCGTGGGGAAGTGCCGGTAGACGGTGCCCGCGCCGACACCCGCCCGGCGAGCGACCTCGACGAGCGACACCGAGGCGCCCTGCTCCGCGAAAGCGCGCTGCGCGGCCGCCAGCACGAGTGCGCGATTACGGCGGGCATCGGCTCGGGACATCCCGCCAGAGACGAGCGATGCGGTCATTTCGTTACGGCCTTCCGAAAAGCGACCTGGTCAATCGGGTCGAGGCACCCGTATCGTCCGAATACGGGTCAACCAACCCGATTCTATCGAGCAGAGAAGGCGGAGCATGTCCCCTCAGCACAACCTCATCCTGGTCACCGGAGCCACCGGCAAGCAAGGCGGCGTGACCGCCCGCAGGCTGCTGGCCGACGGCAGGGCGGTGCGGGCGCTGGTGCGCGATGCGCAAGCACCCGCCGCGCAGGAATTGGCCGCGGCGGGTGCGCAACTCGTCGTCGGCGACTTCGACTCCCCCGAGACCTTGCCCGCTGCGCTGGCCGGTGTCAGCGGACTGTTCCTGGTCCCACCCGCCGCGTACGGCCCGGAAGGCTGGGATGTCGAATTGGAAGCGGTGCGTGGCGAAGCCGTCGTCGACGCCGCGCGTGCTGCCGGTGTGCGGCAGATCGTGTTCACCGGCATCGCCTCGATGGGCGACAACACGTCGTGGGGAGCGACCGGCAAGAAGCGCATCGAAGAGGCGATCATAGCCAGCGGCGTCCGCTACACCCTGCTGCGCCCGGTGCGCTTCATGGAGAACTATCTGCTGCGTACCTCGCCGGTCGACGGCATCTTCGACGGCGTGCACCGGCACCTGTTCCCCGCCGAAGGTCCGATGAAGGTCATCGCGCTCGCGGATATCGGCGACATCGCCGCGCTGGCGTTCGCCGATCCGGACGGGTTCCACGGCCGCGTCCTCGAACTCGCCGGCGACGTACTGGTTCCGCCCGCGGCCGCCGCGGCGATCAGCGCGGCGACCGGCCACTCCGTTCGCTACCAGGAGGTGTCCGAGGCCGAGGCGGATGCGCTCGGCGCGGAAATCGGCAACACGTGGCGCTTGATGCGCCACACCAGCGGATGGAACGCCGACGTCGATGAGATCCGCCGAATCCACCCCGGACTGCGGTCATTCGACGCCTGGCTTGCCGAAACCGGCGCTGCGCAGATCAAAGCGCTGCTGGACAGCGAAAAGGTGAGCGCGCAACGGTGACTCGCGGCAGCCGGTTCCGGCGGCACGGCGCCGGGACCTGGGGGTTGCGCAGCCGCCGTCACAGATGATTCGGCCTGAACAAGCGACGGCTACCGAGCGGCCGACCTGCACGCTCGCTCGGCTTCGGCGACGACCGCCCGGCCCGGACGCGTGGTGGAGCCGGGTCCACGGCGCCCAGGTGTCCCGGCTGGTGCGGGCGACGCAGCCGCCCAGCGCAGCGAGCTGTTCGGACTGCGAGGCGTACCCTCGGCGTGGTGGTGCGCCTGCGCAGAACACTTCGCCGTCCCCGGCGCGACCCGGTCGGTGCGGAGGTCGACGAGATATTCGGCCCGTCGCGCAAGCACGTCCACGAGCGCAAGGAATGGGTGGCGATCGCGAAGGTCGACGATCGGGTCTCCGGTGACGATCCGCTGGTCGACCTGGACTCCGGCACCGTCGCCCTCCCCGCACGCCGCGGGTGACCGCGCGGCGCGGCTCAGCCCGCCGCGCCGACCGGGGCCAGGTTCTCCCCGCGCAGCCGCTGGGAGATCACCTGGGTGATGCCGTCACCGCGCATGCTGACGCCGTAGAGCGCGTCGGCGATCTCCATCGTCGGCTTCTGGTGGGTGATGACGATCAGCTGGCTCTTCTCCCGCAACTGCTCGAACAGGCCGATCAGGCGGCGCAGGTTGGTGTCGTCGAGCGCGGCCTCGACCTCGTCCATCACGTAGAACGGCGAGGGCCGGGCGCGGAAGATGGCCACCAGTAACGCGACCGCGGTCAGCGACTTCTCCCCACCGGACAGCAGCGACAGCCGCTTGACCTTCTTGCCCGGCGGACGGGCCTCCACCTCGATGCCGGTGGTGAGCATGTCCGAGGGGTCGGTGAGCAGCAGCCTGCCCTCGCCACCGGGGAACAATTTCGCGAACACCTCGACGAACTCGCGCTCCACGTCGGCGTATGCCTCGGTGAATACCTGGAGGATGCGGGCATCGACCTCGGCGACCACGTCGAGCAGATCCTTGCGCGCGCTCTTGACGTCTTCGAGTTGCGTGGCCAAGAAGTTGTACCGCTCCTCCAGCGCCGCGAATTCCTCCAGCGCCAGGGGATTCACCTTGCCCAGGGTGGCGAGATCCTTCTCCGCACGCTTGGCGCGACGTTCTTGGGTCTGCCGGTCGTAGGGCATCGGCGCGGGTTCGCTGACCTGCTCGCCGCGCTCCTTGGCCTGTTCATATTCCTGCAGCTCCAGCGCCGAGGGCGGCAGCGGCACGTCCGGACCGTACTCGGCGATCAGGTCGTCCAGCGCGATGCCGAACTGCTCGGCGATGGTCGCCTCCAGTTGCTCGATGCGCAGCGCCGCCTGAGCCTTCGCCACCTCGTCCCGATGCACCGCGTCGGTGAGCTGGGACAGCTGCGCGGTGAGCGCACGCACCCGCTCCTTGACCTGTTCCACCTGCGCGGCACACTCGGAGCGCTTGCGCACCAGTTCGTCCCGGCGCGCGCCCGCCTCGGCGACCACGCGCTCGAGTTCGCCCGCGATCTTCGCGCCGGATTCGGCGACGGCTGCGGCCACCTCCGCCGCCTTCTTGCGCGCGGCCTGGGCGCGCTCGGCCCTGGCCCGGGTCTCCCGCTCGGCGCGCGCGGCCCGGCGCAGCGAGTCCGCCTTGCCGCGTACCGATTCCGCTCGTTCCTCGGCCGTGCGCACGGCGAGCCTGGCCTCGACCTCCATCGCCCGCGCCTCGGCCAGCGCGGCCGCCGCCTCCTCCCGCGCCCGGCCCGCGGACTCGGTGCCCGCCGCGCCCGCACCGTCGGCGTCGACCTCGGCCTGCTCGAGTTCCGCATGGCGCAGGCGGTCTTCCAGTTCGGCGAGCGAGGCGAGCGCCTCTTCCCGGCTCGTCTCCGCGTCGTCGCGCTGGCCGACCAGCCGTTCGCTGTCCGCGTGTGCGGTGCGGGCGGTCTGGCCGAGCCTGCCCAGCCGCTCGTAGATCGCCACCAGCGCCTGGTCGGATTCGTGCAGGGCGAGCAGCGCGTGGTCGACGGCGTCCTTGCGATCGGCTTGCTCTTCGAGCGCGCCGGACAGCGCGGCCTCGAGTTCCTCGGCGCGCCGCTGCGCCGCGACCAGCTCGGTCCGGGCGGTGTCGATGTCGGCCTGGATCTCCAGCTGGCTGGGCGCGCGATCGGAACCGCCCAGCAGCCAGCCGTTTCCGGCGAGATCGCCGTCGCGGGTGACCACGCGCAACTCGGGCCGCGCCGCGACCACCGCGCGGGCGGCGGACAGATCGTCGGCCACGGCGATCCCCGCGGTGAGCGCCGCGATCGCGCCGCGCACCGTGTCGGGGCACTCCACCACGTCGACCAGCCAGCGGGCGCCGTCGGGCAACGCGCCCTGCTGCGGCCGATCGGTGCGCTCGGCGCCGAAGACGACGGCGGCGCGGCCACCGTCGGCGTCCTTGAGCGCCTGGATCGCGGCGTGCGCGGACTCGCCGGTGTCGGCGGCGACGGCGTCGGCCAGCGGGCCGAGCGCGGCGGCGACCGCGGCCTCGAAGCCGCCGTGTACACGCAGCAGCGCCGAGAGCGGGCCGAGCAATCCCTGTTCGCGGTGCTCCACCAGCCAGGCGACGCCGTCCCGGCGCGCCAGGTTCATGCCGAGCGCCTCGATCCGCGCGCCGAGCGATGCGACCCGCTTGCTCGCGTCGCGGTCCTGTTCCCGCAATTCGGTGACCCGCTGATCGGCCAGTTCCAGCGCCTGCACCGCGTGCTCGTGCTGGGCGTCCAGACCGGCCTCGCCCGCGTCGAGTTCGGCGAGTTCGGCTTGCACCGTGTCGAATTCGGCTTGGGCGGCCTCGCCGCGGTGGCGGGCGTCGGCGATGGCGACCGACAGTCGCGCGATCTCCGCGTCCACCGACTGCGCCCTGGCCCGCAGGGTGTCCACCTTGCCGGACAATCGGGCCACGCCCTCGCGCCGGTCGGCGATCGCCCGCACGGCGGCCAGGTGCGCCTGCTCGGCGGCCTTGGCGGCGTATTCGCGTTCGGCCAGCTGGTCTCGGGCCGCTTCCAAGGTCTCCGCGGCGATCTCCACCGCTTCGCGCAGTTCGGCCTCCTCGGCTTCGACCCGGTCGGCCTCCGCCTCGAGCTGCTCGGGGTCGCGGCCGGTGCTGACCGGAGCGGCGGTGTCCAGGTGCCGCGCCCGGTCGCCCGCGATGCGAATGGTCGCGTTGACCCGTTCGGCGAGCGCGGAGAGCTGGAACCACAGCTGTGCGGCGGCCTCGGCGCTCGGCGTCAGCCGGGACAGCTGGAATTCCTGCTGCGCCAGCGCCGCGTTGGCGGCGTCCAGCTCGGAGTGCACGGTGATCTGCTGCTCGCGCGCGTACGCTTCCTTGCTCTGCTGGCTGGCCAGCTCTCCGCGCCGGGTGACCAGATCGTCGGCGGCCAGCCGCAACCGGGCATCGCGCAGGTCGGCCTGCACGGTCTGCGCCCTGCGCGCCACCTCGGCCTGCCTGCCCAGCGGTTTGAGCTGGCGGCGCAGTTCGGTGGTGAGGTCGGTCAGCCGGGCCAGGTTGGCCTGCATCGCCTCGAGCTTGCGTACCGCTTTTTCCTTGCGTTTGCGGTGCTTGAGCACACCGGCGGCCTCCTCGACGAACGCGCGGCGGTCCTCCGGGCGCGACTCCAGGATGGCCGACAGCTGACCCTGCCCCACGATGACGTGCATCTCGCGGCCGATACCGGAGTCGCTGAGCAGTTCCTGCACGTCCATCAGGCGGCAGGAGTTGCCGTTGATCTCGTATTCGCCCGCGCCGTCGCGAAACATGCGCCGGGTGATGGACACCTCGGCGTAGTCGATCGGCAGCGCGCCGTCGGAGTTGTCGATGGTCAGCGTGACCTCGGCGCGGCCGAGGGGGGCGCGGCCCGCCGTGCCCGCGAAGATCACGTCCTGCATCTTGCCGCCGCGCAACGCCTTCGCGCCCTGCTCGCCCATCACCCAGGTGAGCGCGTCGACGACGTTCGATTTGCCCGATCCGTTGGGACCGACCACACACGTGATGCCCGGTTCCAAGCGCAGGGTCGTCGCGGACGCGAAGGATTTGAAGCCCTTCAACGTCAGGCTCTTCAGGTGCAAGTTCGACGACCTTTCCGTGTTCTGCCCGGTCGGCGTTTCGCGTCGCGGCAGCGCATCCGGCGACCTGTCATGGTATCCGTCGCGTACCGGGAGCCTCCGGGGCCCGACGGCGTGCGCGGCCGAGTGGTGGTTCGGCGATATCCGTAGGTTATCGACTCGCCGCCGGTTCGCGCGCATTTCGATGTGCTCGAGGTTTGCCGGGATGGGCGCCACGCTGCCGGTCGGCGTCAGCGGCACGACCCACTCGGCCCTCTCGCCGCGACCGGGGAACGCCCGCCCGCTCTCGGCCTGCCACCGGTACCCTCCCCACCCGTGGGTCCGCCGATTCCGCGCAGTCTCGAACTGGCACTGACGCCACACCCTCCGGCCACATACGATCCCTCTGATTCGCCAGCGGAATTTCGGGAGCGCACCACGATGTCTGCCCCCTCACCAGGGACAAGTACCCGGTTCCGCCTTGCCCGGATCGCGGGGCTGGTACTCGGCAGCCTGCTGCTCCTGCACGCCTGTGAACGCAGCAAGAGCGCGCTGCTGAGCGATGTGCGGGTGGAGGTCGCGATCGCGGCCGCCTTCGGTGCGGCCGCCCTGGGCGCGGCGTGGTTCGAGATCAAACTGCGGGCGCAGGAGCAGGACGCGGATCCGCCGTGGGACGACGACGAGGAACCCGAAACTCCCAGTTCTGGGAATTTTCCCGGTCGAGTCGGACGATCCGCCGACCCCGCGTACGGCAGGGGCGAGCGTGCCGGACGCTCCGGCGCCGGGGCGCGGTCAGCGCCGATGGCTCACTTCGAGGACGAGGACCTGGCCGAACCCGCGGAAACCTCTGGGCGCGCGGATCTCGTCGCCGGGATTGCGCGGACATTGCGGATCACCCGCTCCGGCGACTCGGACGACCGGCAGCCGCTGCTCCCGCTGGGCGCGGTGACGAAATGGATGCGCCGCGTCGACCCGCACGACGACATCGAGCCCGGCGAACTCGACGACCATGACGAAACGGAGCAGATCACCCGCAGCGAGACCGGCGAACTCGTCATCGAATCCGGCACGCGAACGGTACGGGCAAAAATCTCCCGCTCCGGCGACCTCGTCCTGCACGGCCGCCGACACGGGGAGGCGCGATCGGAATGGAAGTGGACGTTCCCCGCGGACGTCTTCCCCGCCATCCGCGGCGCACTCGGCGACGGGCACGGCGACCTGCTCGATCTGCTCGAGGACACCCTTCCGTGGCTGGACGCCGCCGCCCGCCACGACCCGGGTGCATGGCTGCGCGCTCAGGACATTTCCGCGAAGTATCAGGAGAAGGGCGTCAGCGCCACCCAGGACACCCGGGAACTTCCCGTGCTCCGGCCGGGACGTCCGCCGCAGCCGCCCCACGCGAGCAGATCCCCCCGGAAGCCGTCGCACGACGCGTCCGGCGCACGGGAGGCCCGCGCGTCCGCGAAAGCCTCCGACGACCATGGCCACCGTGGAAAACCTGCTGCGACACGATCCCGCGAGTCCCTGGCCGCGCACGGCGAAACTCGCTCCACCCGGCGCGGAGCCGCCGACCCACCGCCCTCCTCCCGGCGCACCGATACCGATCGACGAACTCGCGGCGACAAACCCCGGCCCACCGGACAAGCGAAGCGTCCGGCCGACGACTACGGTTCGCCCACGCCGTCACGCCGTCGCCGTGACGAACCCGAACCCACTCGGCGCGGCGATCGGCTCCCGCGCAGCGGCGGGACGGATTCGCACCCGCGCCCTACACCCGGCCGCCCGGAACTGCCGAGACGTCGGCAGCACGACGAGCACGGCACACCACACGTCGCTGAACATTTCGACGGCTACGACGAAGCGGATGCCCGGTGGCCGCGAGCGAACCGGCAATCGGGGCGGGGCCAGGAGCCCACGAACTTCGAGTCCGAGACCGGCCGACGAGAGCGACCCGATACTCCCTACCGCGACCGCCCCACTCCATCCGACCGAGCACCGGAACGGACCTACGACCAACCACCCAGCCGCCGCCATCGCGACGACCAGCGGTCACGCCGCGATACCTCGCTTCCCCCGCAGGAGTCCTCGCGGCGCAGATGGTAGGACACGAAAACGGCGCTGTCACCCGATGATCGGGGTGACAGCGCCGAGGGATGACGCTCAGCTCGCGCGGTGGGTGAATCGGCCGTTCTCGAAGCCGGCCACCATGCGGAACGCCAGGACGGCGCCCCACGGGACGATCACCCAGACCGGCCAGAAGTAGGTCAAGGCGCCGACGCTCAGCGAGATCGCGCCCCAGATGACCAGCACCAGCGCGCTCACGGCGAGCCAGGTGCTGCCCTCGATGCGCTGCCAGATCGGGATGCGAGGGCGCACGGGGGCCGGTGTGCCCTCGTCCTTGCTCAGTTCGGGCAGATCGAACAACACCGCGCGCAGGTCCTCCCGGTCGGTGGTGGCGTACACCTGGGCGACGCGCTGGTCGTATTCGGCCAGATCGATCCGCCCGTCCGCCATATGCCTGCCGAGCAGGCGCACCACGGCGTCGCGTTCGGCATTCGAGGCGCGGGTGCCGGTGGAGATGTCCATGCCTGGTCCTATCGACGGATTCCACCCTCCATAGTGGAATATGTTTTCAGCATAACCCTCCAAAGTGGAATGTCAAACCCTGTCGTGATTCCCGGCCGAAACTCGAGACTTCCCGCGATCCGGCGGTAGTGTTCGAACCGAGAACAACTGTATGGACAGGTGTTCAGCTCGCGGGTTCGCAGAACGTCCGGATCCGCGTCCCGAGAAGGCTCAGGAGGCACAGGTGTCGGAAACCGTCCGCGGGATCGTGGCTCGCAGCAAAGGCGCACCGGTCGAGCTCGTCGAGGTGGTGATCCCCGATCCGGGCCCGCACGACGTGGTGGTGCGGGTGCAGGCGTGCGGGGTCTGCCACACCGACCTGCACTATCGCGAAGGCGGCATCACCGACGACTTCCCGTTCCTGCTCGGCCACGAGGCGGCGGGCGTGGTGGAAGCCGTCGGCGCCGCGGTAAGCCACGTGGCCGAGGGTGACTATGTGATCCTCAATTGGCGCGCGGTCTGCGGCGAGTGCCGGGCGTGCAAGCGCGGCAAGCCCTGGTACTGCTTCGACAGTCGTAACGCGAGCAAGAAGATGACGCTCGCCGACGGGACCGAGCTGACTCCCGCCCTCGGCATCGGCGCGTTCGTCGACAAGACCTTGGTGCACGAAGGCCAGTGCACGAAGGTCGATCCGGCCGCCGACCCGGCGGTGGCGGGCCTGCTCGGCTGCGGGGTGATGGCGGGCATCGGCTCGGCGATACACACCGGCAACGTCTCGATCGGCGACACCGTCGCGGTGATCGGCTGCGGCGGCGTCGGGGACGCGGCCATCGCCGGGGCCCGGCTGGCGGGCGCGCGCACCATCATCGCGGTGGACCGCGACGCCCGGAAACTGCGGTGGGCCACGGATTTCGGCGCCACCCACACCGTCGACGCGAGCACCGAGGACGTGGTCGAGAAGATCCAGGAGTACACCGACGGCTGGGGCGCGGACGTGGTCATCGACGCGGTCGGACGGCCGGAGACCTGGCAGCAGGCCTTCTACGGTCGCGACCTGGCGGGCACGGTGGTCCTCGTCGGCGTGCCGACCCCGGAGATGACCCTCGAGATGCCATTACTGGACTTCTTCTCGCGCGGCGGCGCGCTGAAATCCGCTTGGTACGGCGACTGCCTTCCCGAACGCGACTTCCCCACCCTGATCGACCTCTACCGCCAAGGACGGCTGCCACTGGACCGGTTCGTCTCCGAGCGCATCGGGATCGACCAGGTCGAGCAGGCCTTCGCGAAGATGCACGCAGGCGACGTGCTGCGTTCGGTGGTGGTCTGGTGACCGTCCGCATCGACCGCGTCGTCACCTCCGGCGACTTCTGTCTCGACGGCGGAACCTGGGCGGTGGACAACAACATCTGGCTCGTCGGCGACGACGACGAAGTGGTTGTCATCGATGCCGCCCACGACGCCGATCCGATCGTCGCGGCGGTCGCCGGGCGCACCGTTCGCGCGATCGTGTGCACCCACGGACACAACGATCACGTGACGGTCGCCCCCGAACTGGCCGAGCGCTCGGCGGCACCGATCCTGCTGCATCCCGGCGACGAGCCGCTGTGGCGCATGACCCACCCGGACACGGCCTACCGGCCACTCGCGGACGGCGATCGAATCGCCGTGTCGGACAGCGAGCTGCACGTCCTGCACACCCCCGGCCACTCCCCCGGTTCCGTCGCATTGCATCTGCCCGATGCGAAGGTCGTGTTCACGGGCGACACATTGTTCGCCGGTGGCCCCGGTGCGACCGGCCGATCGTTCTCCGATTTCGGCACGATCATCGAGTCGATTCGCGAACGCCTGCTGACGCTCCCGGAGGAGACCACGGTCCATACCGGGCACGGCGATTCCACCACCATCGGCGCGGAGAAACCCTTCCTCGCCGACTGGATCGCCCGCGGCCACTGACCGCCGCGGGCGGCACCCGGCACCGCCCGCGGCGGCACCGCGCATCAACCGGGGAACCGGCGATCCAGCTCCAGGTTCAACCGGAGCACCTCGACTCGCGGCTCGCCGAGGAACCCCAGCGTCCGGCCGCTGGTGTGCTCGGCGACCAGCATCCGCACCTGCTGTTCGGAAATCCCGCGCGCCTTCGCGACCCGCGCCACCTGGATGGCCGCGTACTCCGGCGAGATGTTCGGGTCCAGCCCACTCCCGCTCGCGGTGACGGCGTCGGCGGGCACCGCCGGATCGGCGGGCGCGTCGCCGTGGATCGGGACGACTCGCCCGGCGGAATAGTCCCGTCCCGGTTCGGCACATTCGACTCGGACGCCGCGATAGGCGGCGGCGAAGGGCTGCGCCGGGCACGCCTCGTTGACGCTGACGACCTGAACGGGATGCGAAACGTCCCCGTCGGCGTCACGCGGTCCGATCACCGACAGCACCGCGCCCACACCGCCTTTCGTGCAGAACGGACGACTGCCGTCGACCCCCTCACGGTAACCGATCTCCTTGCTGCGGGCGCAGATCGCGGTGAGCAGGCTCGCGCGTGCCGGAGTGTCGACGATGTCCTCCGGTCCGAGATTGCTCGCCGCGGTGGACAGCGGATCGTAGCCGTCACCGGCGGCGGAAGGGCGGCTCTGGAAGTACCGCACCAGGGCACCGTCGGATCCGGTGAACGATTGCCCGATCAGGCCGGAGCCCACGGTCGTTCCGTCGACGGCGACCAGCGACCCGTCCGCCTTCTCGTGCAGGCCGGGCAGCTGGGCCACCGCGAAAACGGCCAGCGGGTAGACGATTCCGGTGATCGCCGTGAGCGCGAGCAACGCGCGCAGGGCGGCGAGATGCTGCCGGATCCAGGTTGAAAGGCGCATGTCAGGACATCCCGGGGAGGAACTGGACCACGAGGTCGATGAGTTTGATGCCGAGGAACGGCGCGATGATGCCGCCGAGCCCGTAGACGGTCAGGTTGCGGCTCAACAGTTTCGACGCGTTCGACGGCCGGTAGCGCACACCGCGCAGCGCCAGCGGGATCAGCGCCACGATGACGACGGCGTTGAAGATCACCGCGGACAGGATCGCCGACTGCGGACTGGACAGCCGCATGACGTTGAGCAGGTCCAGGCCGGGAAACAGTGTCACGAACAGGGCGGGGATGATCGCGAAGTACTTCGCGATGTCGTTGGCGATGGAGAACGTCGTCAGCGCGCCACGCGTGATGAGCAGTTGCTTGCCGATCTCCACGATCTCGATCAGCTTGGTCGGATCGGAATCCAGATCGACCATGTTGCCCGCCTCTTTGGCGGCCGACGTTCCGGTGTTCATCGCGACGCCCACATCGGCCTGCGCCAGCGCGGGCGCGTCGTTGGTGCCGTCGCCGGTCATCGCGACCAGCCGTCCGCCCTCCTGCTCCCGTTTGATCAGCGCCAGCTTGTCCTCCGGCGTCGCCTCGGCGAGGAAGTCGTCGACCCCCGCCTCGTCCGCGATCGCCTTCGCGGTCAACGGGTTGTCGCCGGTGATCATCACCGTGCGGATGCCCATGCTGCGCATCTCGTCGAACCGCTCGCGCATGCCCTGTTTCACCACATCCTTGAGGTGGATCACGCCGAGCACCCGGGCGGCACCGCCGTCGACCTGGCCGACGACAAGCGGCGTGCCGCCCGCGGCGGAGATGCCGTCGACGGTGGCGCCGAGTTCCGCCGGCACCGAACCCCCCTGCGATCGCACCCATTCGGTGACCGCGCTCGCGGCGCCCTTGCGCAGCAGACGGCCCCCGACGTCGACGCCGGACATCCGGGTCTGCGCGGTGAACTCCACCCACCGCGCGTGGCTCAGCTCGCCCGGTGTGCGCTCCCGCAGGCCGTAGGCTTGTTTGGCGTAGACCACGACCGAGCGGCCCTCCGGGGTCTCGTCGGCCAGACTGGAAAGCTGTGCGGCGTCGGCCAGTACCGCCTTGCTCACGCCGGGCGCCGGGACGAAATCCGCCGCCTGGCGGTTGCCGAGCGTGATGGTGCCGGTCTTGTCCAGCAGCAAGGTGTTCACGTCTCCGGCCGCCTCGACGGCCCGCCCGGACATGGCGAGCACATTGCGCTGCACCAGGCGATCCATGCCCGCGATCCCGATCGCCGACAGCAGCGCGCCGATGGTCGTGGGGATCAGGCACACCAGCAACGAGACCAGCACGATGCCGGTGACGCCGTGCGCGTCCAGCGCCACGGTGTCCGGCACGCCCGGATTGTTCGACTTGCTGAAGATCGCCATCGGCTGCAGCGTGACCACCGCGAAGACGAAGATGATCGTCAACGCCGCCAACAGGATGTTCAGCGCGATCTCATTCGGGGTCTTCTGCCTGCTGGCCCCCTCCACCAGGGCGATCATCTTGTCGATGAAGCTCTGCCCCGGTTCCTGCGTGATCCGGACGACGATCCGGTCCGACAGCACGGTGGTACCGCCGGTCACCGCCGACCGGTCACCGCCGGATTCCCGGATCACCGGCGCGGATTCACCGGTGATCGCCGACTCGTCGACCGAGGCGATGCCTTCGACGACGTCGCCGTCACCGGGGATCACCTGCCCCGCCTCGACCACGACGTGATCGCCGCGGCGCAGGTCCGGGGCCGCGACGCGTTCCTCGACCACCCGCGCGCCCGGCGACCAGTCGACCAGTCGCCGCGCGACGGTGTCGGTCTTCGCCTTGCGCAGCGTGTCGGCCTGCGCCTTGCCGCGCCCCTCCGCGACGGCCTCGGCAAGGTTCGCGAAGATCACTGTGAGCCACAGCCACACGACGATCGCCCAAGCGAAGAAGGTCGGGTCCGCCAGCGCGAGCACGGTCGACCACACCGCGCCCAGCTCGACGATCAGCATCACCGGATTGCGCCACAGCGTGCGCGGATCGAGCTTGCGTACCGCGTCCGGCAACGAGGTCAGCAGCATCTTGGGATCGAGCACGCCGTTCGGGACACTCTTGCCCCGCGACCGCTCGGGCTCGGCCTGTCCCGAGACGTTCTCATCGATTGCGGGACTCGACATGTCAGTGGATTCCTTCGGCGAGCGGCCCGAGCGCCAGCGCGGGCAGGAAGGTGAGCGCGACCAGGATCACCGTCACGCCGACGACCATGCCGACGAACTGCGGACGATGGGTCGGCAGCGTGCCGATCGATGCGGGAGTGGTGCCCTGCCGCGCGAGCGAACCGGCCAGCGCGAGCACGAAGATGATCGGCAGGAAGCGCCCGAAGAGCATGGCCAGGCCCAGCGCGGTGTTGTACCACTCGGTGTTGCCGGTCAGGCCCGCGAAAGCGGAGCCGTTGTTGTTGGCGGCCGAGGTGAACGCGTAGAGCACCTCCGACAGTCCGTGCGGCCCGGAGTTGAGCATGCTCGCGCGCGGGCCCGGCATCGCCATCGCGGCGGCCGTGCCGACCAGCACGATCAGCGGGCTGATCAGGAAGTACGACGCGGCCAATTTGATCTCGCGCGGCGTGATCTTCTTGCCCAGATACTCCGGGGTGCGACCGACCATGAGGCCAGCGACGAACACCGTGATCACCGCCAGGATCAGCATGCCGTACAGGCCGGACCCGGTGCCGCCCGGCGCGACCTCGCCCAGCTGCATGTCGAACATCGTCATCAGACCGCCGAGGCTGGTGTAGGAATCGTGGAACGAATCGACCGCGCCGGTGGAGGTCAGGGTGGTCGCACCGGCGAAGGTGGCCGAATTCGCCACACCGAAGCGCTGTTCCACGCCCTCCATCGAGGAGCCGATCGCGGTCGGCACCGTGCCGTGGTGCTGGAGCTGGAACAGGTTGGTCAGCGTGACGCTGAGCAGTGCGATCGTCCCCATCACGGCGACGATCGCGTAGCCCTGCTTGCGGCTGCCCACCATCCGACCGAAGGTGCGCGGCAGCGAAAAGCTGATCACCAGCAGCAGGAAGATCTCCACCCAGTTGGTCCAGGTGGCCGGGTTCTCGAACGGGTGCGCGGAGTTGGCGTTGTAGAAGCCGCCGCCGTTGGTGCCGAGTTCCTTGATCACCTCTTGGCTGGCGACCGGGCCGCCCGTGATGGTCTGCTCGGTGCCGCCCAGCGTGTGCGCCACTTGGTCGTGCAGGTGGAAGTTCTGGATCGCGCCGCCCGCCACCAGCACGAGGGCGAAGACGAACGCGATCGGCAGCAGGATGCGCAGCGTGCCGCGCACCAGGTCCACCCAGAAGTTGCCGAGGTCACCGGTGTGCCTGCGAGCGAAACCGCGCACCAGTGCCACGGCCACCGCCATGCCGACCGCCGCCGAGACGAAGTTCTGCACGGCCAGCCCGGCCATCTGCACGAGGTGCCCCTGAGTGGATTCACCGGAGTAGTTCTGCCAGTTGGTGTTCGTCACGAAGCTGACCGCGGTGTTCCACGCCAGCGCGGGGGTCATCTCGGTGCCCGGATCGTTCAGGTGCAGGGGCAACCTGCCTTGCACGAGCTGGAAGAAGAAGAGGAAGAGAATGCCGACCGCCGAGAAGGCCAGCACACTGCGCGCGTACACGGGCCAGGGCTGCTCGACTTCGGGATGCGCGCCTATCGCGCGATAGACGAGACGTTCGACGCGAGAATGCGCACGTCCCTCGTAGACCCGGTACATGTAGTCGCCCAGCGGCACGTGTACCAGCGCGAGCGCCGAGATCAGGGAGGCCACGAAGGCGATCCCCGCGGTTGTCGTGCTCACTCAGAACCTCTCGGGAAACAGCAGCGCCGCGACCAGGTAGACCGCGACGCCCGCGGCGAGAACGAGACCGATCAGGTTCGCGGTCACAACTTCTCCACCCCGCGCTGGACCAACCCCAGCAGCGCGAACGCCGCCACGGTGAGTGCGGTGAACACCACGACCGACATAACTCGACAACCTCCATCCGCGCGCCGGGCTTCGGCGCGACAGAGCGAGTGAAGCGCCCCGATGGCGCGTCCGGTCGTTTCCTGACGACTTCTTGACGCCCCGGCACCTGGCATTTGCGGTTCGTTGACGGACCCGAGATGCCCGCAAGTATGGCGTCAAGGAACACGGGCGGACCGTCAACACACCGTAAAAATCGAGGTCGGCCCGCCTGGCGGCGGTAGAAGTGGAGAGCCGGCCAGGCGGACGATTCCAGCGCGACCGGCGCCGTCCAGCCGGGAAGGAAGAGAGGATCGCAATGTCGGCAGTGATCTTTGTCGTCGCATTCGTCTGCTGCGCGCTGGTCATTCGCGCATTCGGCGCTCGTGCGCAGACGCCGCGGCTACAACCGGTGCGGATCGAGACCGATGATGTGCGGCGGTGACGTGGCGCAGCGCGCCGGGACGACCCAGGGGTGTTCGGCCGGGGCGGCGCGACGCGCGATGATGAAGGCGTGAAACGCGGTCAGCTGCGTATCTACCTCGGCGCCGCGCCGGGAGTCGGCAAGACCTACGCCATGCTCGGCGAGGCGCACCGGCGACTGGAGCGCGGTCGCGACGTGGTAGCCGCGGTGGTCGAAACACACGGCAGGGAGAAAACCGCGGAACTGCTCGATGGCATCGAACGCATCCCCCCGAAGCTGATCGAATATCGCGGTAGCACGTTCCAAGAAGTCGACGTCGAGGCGGTGTTGCGCCGCGCCCCCGCGGTGGTACTGGTCGATGAGCTGGCGCACACCAACGTGCCCGGCAGCACGCACGAGAAGCGCTGGCAGGACGTGGCGCAGCTGCTCGACGCGGGGATCGACGTGATCTCCACGGTCAACGTGCAGCATCTGGAGAGCCTCAACGACGTCGTGGAGCAGATCACCGGGATCCAGCAGCGCGAGACGGTGCCCGACGCCGTGGTGCGCGGGGCGGACCAGGTGGAGCTGGTCGACATCACACCGGAAGCGCTGCGGCGCAGGCTTTCCCACGGAAACGTCTACGCCGCCGAAAAGATCGACGCGGCGCTGCGGAACTACTTCCGCGCGGGGAACCTCACCGCGCTGCGCGAACTGGCGCTGCTGTGGCTGGCCGATCAGGTCGACGCCGCGCTGGCCAAGTACCGGGCCGACCACAGGATCACCGAACTGTGGGAGGCGCGCGAGCGCGTCGTGGTCGCCGTGACCGGCGGTCCGGAATCGGAGACGATCGTGCGCCGGGCCGGTCGGATCGCCACCAAATCCAGCGCCGATCTGGTGGTCGTGCACGTGGTGCGCGGTGACGGCCTGGCCGGGGTCTCCACCGAGCGGCTGGCCCGGCTGCGCGAGCTGGCAGCCAGCCTGGATGCCTCCCTGCACACGGTCACCGGCGAGGACGTGCCCACCGCCCTGCTCGAGTTCGCCCGAGAGGCGAACGCCACCCAGCTGGTGCTCGGCACCTCCCGTCGCTCGCGGTGGGCGCGCATCTTCGATGAGGGCATCGGCTCCACGGTGGTGCAACGCTCCGGCAAGATCGACGTGCACATGGTGACGCACGAGGAGGCCCACCGCGGATTCCGGTACGCGGCCCTGCATCCGCGCCGCCCGGTGGCGGCGTGGCTCGCCGCCGTCGCCGTACCGGCCCTGGTGTGCGCGCTGAGCGCCGCCTACCTCGACTCGGTGCTGGATCTCGGCGGCATCAGTGCCGTGTTCGTGGTGGGCGTGGTCGCTGTCGCGCTGCTCGGCGGGGTCGTACCCGCCTCCTTCTCGGCGCTGCTGTCGGGCCTGCTGCTGAACTGGTTCTTCGCGCCACCGCGCTACAGCCTGACCATCGCCGAGCCGAACAGCTTCATCACCGTGGTGGTGCTGCTCATCGTCGCCGTCGCGGTGGCCGCCCTGGTCGATCTGGCCGCGAAGCGAACCGCGCAGGCGCGCAAGGCTTCCCGGCAGGCCGAGCTGCTGACCATGTTCTCCGGCGCGATCCTGCACGGCGCGGATCTGCCCCGGCTGCTCGAACAGATCAGGGAGGTGTTCGGGCAGCGCGCGGTCGCCCTGGTGTCGGGTGACCAGGTTCTCGCCGAGGTGGGAGTGGGCCCACCGCGGCGGCCCTCCGACGCGGACACCGTGGTCGAGGCGGGCGATGCCGTGCACTGGTTGCTGCTGGCCGGCCGCCCGCTGGCGGTCGCCGACCGTCCGGTGCTGAACGCGGTCACCAACCAGGCCGTAGCTCTGGTCCGGCAGGCTCGCCTGGCCGAGGAGGCCAGCGCCGCCGCGGCCCTGCTGGAGGCCGATCGCCTGCGGCGGGCGTTGCTCTCGGCGGTCGGCCACGACCTGCGCACCCCGCTGGCAGGCGCCAAAGCGGCGGTTTCCAGCCTGCGCAGCGACGACATCGAGTTCTCCCCGGAGGACACCGCCGAACTGCTGGAGACCATCGAGGAGTCGGTGGATCAGCTCACCGCGCTGGTCGGCAATCTGCTCGACTCCTCCCGGCTCGCGGTCGGCGTGGTCACGCCGCAGGTGCGGCGGGTCTACCTGGACGAGGCGGTACACCGCGCGCTGGTGAGCGTCGGGATGGGCGCGCGCGGGCTGCGGCGCGCGGCGATGGACCGGGTGCGGGTCGAGGTCGGCGACGTCTCGGTGCTCGCCGACAGCGGCCTGCTGGAACGGGTGCTGGCCAATCTGATCGACAACGCGCTGCGGCACGCCCCACGCGCGGGCACGGTCCGCGTCACCGCCGAACGCGCGGGCGACCGGGTCGCGATCGCGGTCGTCGACACCGGTCCCGGCGTGCCGCACGGCACCGAGGAGCAATTGTTGGAGCCTTTCCAACGGCGCGGCGACCGGGACAACACGACCGGCGTCGGGCTCGGCCTGTCGGTGGTGCGCGGGTTCGTCGAAGCGATGGGCGGCACCGTGCACGCCGAGCCCACACCCGGTGGAGGATTGACCATGCTGGTCGACTTGCCCGGCGGCGAGGCACCGGACGCGAACGGCACGGGCGTGGCACACGAGACGACGAGCGCGGGTGAGTGAGGTGTCCGCGACGACACAGGAGGCGGCGGTTGTGACGAAGACGCCCGATGCGGTGGCGACGAAGGTGCTCGTGGTCGACGACGAACCGCAGATCGTGCGCGCGTTGCGAATAAATCTCTCGGTCCGCGGCTATGAGGTGATCACCGCGGCGACCGGCAGCGCGGGCCTGCGCGCGGCGGCCGACCGGCATCCGGACGTCGTGATCCTCGATCTCGGCCTGCCCGACATGGACGGCATCGAGGTGCTCGCCGGATTGCGCGGCTGGACCTCGGCGCCGGTGATCGTGCTGTCGGCGCGGACGGATTCCGCCGACAAGGTCGAAGCGCTCGACGCGGGCGCCGACGACTACGTCACCAAACCGTTCGGCATGGACGAACTGCTGGCCCGGCTGCGCGCCGCGGTCCGGCGCGGCGTCACCGATCCCGACGCCTCGGCGCCGGTGGTGACCACCGACTCGTTTACCGTCGACCTGGCCGCCAAGAAGGTCACCAAACGCGGCGAGACCGTGCACCTGACCCCCACCGAGTGGGGCATGCTCGAAATGCTGGTGCGCAATCGCGGCAAGCTGGTCGGGCGGCGCGAGCTGCTGCGGGAGGTGTGGGGCCCGTCGTACGCCACCGAGACCCATTACCTTCGGGTCTATCTGGCGCAATTGCGCCGCAAACTGGAGGACGACCCGTCACGCCCCAAGCACCTGCTCACCGAGGCGGGCATGGGATACCGGTTCCAGGAGTAATCCCGGCCACGGTCCGCCGACCGCGCGGAATGGCCCGTCCGCGCGCGGCGTTGCCAGGCCCGCGAACTGATTGCGACGACAATGGCAGGATCGAACCCATGGCTGAACAGACCGCTACACCCGTCACCGCCCCCGCGGCGCCGAGCGCGCCGGAGCCGACCACGTTGTGGGTCGAGCGCACCGGGACCAGGGCCTACACCGGCCGCAGCTCCCGCGGCGCCGAGGTCCTGATCGGTTCGCAAGGCGTCCCCGGTGTGTTCACCCCCGGCGAGCTGCTGAAGATCGCGCTCGCCGCCTGCTCCGGCTTGAGCGCGGACTTCCCGCTGTCGCGCAGACTCGGCGACAACTTCGACGCCACCATTCGCGTCTCCGGCGACGCCGACCGGGAGAACGAGGTCTACCCGCAGCTGGACGAAGTGTTCGAACTCGACCTCAGCGACCTGGACGAGGAGGCCCGCGAACGATTGCTGGTCACCGTGCAGCGCGCGATCGACAAGGTCTGCACCGTGGGGCGGACGTTGCGAGCGGGATCGAAGGTGACGCTGTCGTTCGACATCGAGGCCTGATGGACGAGCCCGTTCGGTTGAGCGCCTGGGTGCACGGACTGGTTCAGGGCGTCGGTTTCCGCTGGTGGACCCGGTCCCGCGCGCTCGAATTGGGACTGGCCGGGCATGCGACGAATGCCAGGGACGGCCGCGTGCACGTGGTCGCCGAAGGTCCACGGCCGGCTTGTGAGCGGTTGCTGGCCCTCTTGCGTTCCGAGGACACACCTGGTCAGGTCAGGTTGGTTGTGGAAAGCTGGGAGCCCGCGCGGGGTGATTTGACCGGTTTCGAGGAGCGGTAGTGGTGGTTCGGGCGACGAGGGGGGCGCAGCGATGAGCACGCGAGATCCGGGTGACCAGCGCCGGGACGAGCCCGAGCGGCCGTCCGGCCCACAGCGCCCGGCCGAGGACCGGCAACCGCCGACGCCGACGTCCGGCGACGAACAGGACAGGTCGACACCTGCCGCCGGTGGCGCCGACCGATCGACCCCCACCTCCGCATCGGGTGACGCCGATCAGCCCGGAAACGACTGGTCGACGCCCACTTCGGTGCCGTCGAGCGGGGGCGGTCCCGCCGATCGGCCGCCCGCCGCGCCCCCTCCTCGCCCCGGCAGTATCCAACGCCAAGAGGCGGGCGTGACCCGCCCCCGTCCGCCCACGGTGGCCGAGGCACGAGCGCGCGACAAGGCGCGCAAGCGCGCCGAGGAAGTCCAGCGCGCGGCCGCCGCGGCCGAGGAGGCCAAGAAGCGCACCCGCAAACGCGTCATGATCGGCGGTGTCGCCATCGTCGGCGTCGCTGCCCTGGTCGGCGGTGGCTATCTGGCCTATCGCGCCTTGGCTGCCCCGGACCGGGTTACGGCCCAGTGCGTGAAGACCGAGAACGGCCAAGAAATCGTGGTCGACGACTCCTACTGCGGCGACGGCCGTCCTGGCTTCGTCAACGACACCGGCCTCAATCCCGGTTTGATCATCCTCGGCGGCGGGCCGCAGTACCGCTACTACTACGGCGGCACCGGCACGATCGGCAAACCGCCCATCGGCGGCACCACGATCAAGCCGAAGAGCGCCGAGATCAAGACCAAGAGCGGCACCACCATCCAGCGCGGCGGTCTGGGTAGCAAGAGCGGCGGAGGATCGTAGATGCGGCGTGTACGGGATACGCCCCGGCCGGGCTGGCAGCAGATCATCGAGAGCCAAGGCCTGGTCTACGGTGCCCCGGGGCGGGACGCGAGCGGTCAGCCGCGGCCGTACTGGGACGAGTCGGTGCACTACGAGTTCGAGATGTCGGAGATCCTCGCCTTGGAGGCCGACGTCGAACTCCTGCACTCGATGTGCCTGAACGCGGTGGAGCACGTCGTGCTCACCGAGCGGTACGCCGATTTCGGCCTGCCCGAATGGAGTTGGGGCCCGATCGCCGAATCCTGGCGGCGTTCTGATCCGCACGTCTACGGGCGTTTCGACCTGCGCTACGACGCACGGCGTCCGGCGAAACTATTGGAGTACAACGCCGACACGCCGACCTCGCTGCTGGAGGCGGCGATCGTGCAGTGGCACTGGCTGACCGACCGCTACCCCGGCGGCGACCAGTGGAACTCGTTGCACGAGAAGCTGGTCGAACGGTGGGGCGAGTTGCGCGACGTGCTGCCCACGTCGCAGCTGCACTTCACCTGGTCCGGTGCGGACGCCACCGGCGAGGACAACGTCACCACCGCCTACCTGCAGGAGACCGCGGCCGAGGCCGGTTTCGACACCATCGCGCTGCCGATCGAGGAGATCGGATTCGATTCCGAGCTGGACCGTTTCGTCGACCTGGCGGAGGCCCCGATGGAGGCGGTCTTCAAGCTCTACCCGTGGGAATGGGTGCTCGACGACGATTTCGGTAAACGCGTCGTGGACAGCCTGCCGGAGACCATGTGGATCGAACCGCTGTGGAAGACGCTGCTGAGCAACAAGGCGATCCTGGCGGTGCTGTGGGAGATGTACCCGGGTCACCCGAATCTGCTGCCCGCCTACCTCGACCAGCCCAACGAGCTCACCGAGTACATCCGCAAACCGAAGCTGGGACGCGAGGGCGCCAACATGACGATCGTCGGCGCCGGACTGGAGACCGCGACCGGCGGCGTCTACGGCGAGGAAGGCTACGTGTACCAACTGCTCGATCCGCTGCCGGAATTCGACGACATGCGTCCGGTGCTCGGCGCGTGGATCGTCGGGGACGCCGCGGCGGGGCTGGGTATCCGCGAGACCGCGGGACTGATCACCGACGACGGCTCCGCATTCGTCCCGCATCGCATCGCCACCGACTGAGCATCGTTACCGTCAAGCACGAACCCATCTCGGCCGCATGCCGATCCATCTCGGAAGGATCAAGATGACCGCAGTCGCCCTGGAATCGGGGTACTGGAACTCGCTCGGCGAGGGCGTGGGAGCGATCGTCCTCTATGCCCTCGTCGGCTTGGTGCTCATGCTCGTCGGTTTTTACGCCATCGACCTGACCACGCCGGGCAAGCTGCGCAAGCTGGTGGTGGCGGGCAAGCCGAACGCCGTCATCGTCACCGCGGCGGGCATGATCAGCATGGCGTTCATCGTCGTGCTCGCCATCTTCGCCGTGGGCAGCGGCGGCAAGCTCTCCGAGGGCCTGATCGCCGCCTTGGTGTTCGGCCTGGTCGGCATTGTCGCGCAGGTCATCTCGGTGCGCGTCATCGAACGGGCGCTCGGCATCGACATCGGCGCCGCACTGCACGCCGACACCTACACCACCGAGGTGCTCGTGGTGGCGGCCGCGCATTTCGCGCTCGGGCTCGTGGTCGCCTTCGCGATCCTGTAGGCGTCACGGCGGTGCGTGGTGTCGGCAGGACGCTCGGTGCCCTGCCGACACCGCGTTCCGAGTGCAGCCGATGGTTCAGTTCTCGTCGCCGTGGGCGAGACAGTACGCCGCCGCCGCGAGATATTGGCGGCACTCCGGGCCGTGACCGGCGTGCACGCTGCGAATGAACAACGCGCGATCCATATCGAGATCCGTCGACGGCTCCGCGGAACAGTCCCGGTACCGGGTCCGCCACAGATCCTGTATGTCCAGCGATGTCTGCATCGTGCACCTCCCGTGCTGCGTATCAGTGCGAGAAGGCTTGCAATGTCCTTACTTCGGGGGCATACCCGCTCCCGCCCCGCGGCAATCGGTGCGGGTCATCGGGTCACCAACCGCCAGTCGTCGGGCAGGCGCGCCGCGGTGATCTGCGCGCCTTCTGCCTCGAGGTCGACGGTGGTCGCACCGAGCCGCAGTGCGCGCAGCGACACCTTGCCCCACCGCGCGGGCAGCTGCGGTCGAACGGTGAGCGTCCTGGTCGGCGCGTCGGGATCGAGCCCGAGGAACGCGCGCACCAGCAACAGCGGCGCCGCGCTGGCCCACGCCTGCGGCGAGCAGGACGTCGGATACGGCACGGGCGTGGCGAATCGAGACCGAGGGAAGCCGCAGAACAGCTCCGGCAAGCGGCCGTCGAATACCGCGGCCGCGTCCAACAGGCCGGTGGCCAGCCGAGTGGCCAGTTCCACCGCGCCGGGAACGTGCCGGTAGCGCAGCAGCCCCGCCACCGCGATCGCCGTATCGTGCGGCCAGACCGAGCCGCAGTGATAGCTCATCGGGTTGTAGGCGCCCATGTTCGACGCCAGCGTGCGCAGCCCGAAGCCAGAATCCATCTCCGGGGCCGCCATCCGCGACACCAGCTCCGCCGCGTGCTCGTCGGTGGCGATGCCCGACCAGAGGCAGTGCGCGACATTGCTGGTCAGCGCGTCGACCTGGCGCTTGCCGCCGTCCAGCGCCACGGCATACCAGCCGCGGTCGGGCAGCCAGAACTGTTCGGCGAACTTGACGCGCAACTCCGCGGCGCGTTCGCGCAGCTGGCCGGCCAACCGCAAGTCGTCGAAAGCCTCCGCCAGTTCGGCCCTGGCCAGCATCGCGGCGTGCACGTATCCCTGCACCTCGCACAGCGCGATGGGCGCTTCGGCGATATGGCCGGTGGCGTCGTTGATTCCGTCGAAGCTGTCCTTCCACCCCTGGTTGATCAGGCCGCGATCGGTGGCGCGGCGGTACTCGACGAAGCCGTCTCCGTCCCGGTCGCCGTAGTCGGTGATCCAGTGCAGCGCGGCGTCGGCGGCGGGCAGCAAGTGCCGGATCGCCTCCGGATCGGCGCCCCAGCGATGACATTCGGCCAGCAGCATCACGAACAGCGGTGTGGCGTCGGCAGTTCCGTAGTAGATATGGCCGCCGAACACCTGTCCGCCCGCGGGCCCGCGGCGCATCTCGTGCATGATGCGGCCGGGTTCCTCCTCGGTGAGCGGGTTCACGTCCTGCCCTTGCAGTTCGGCCAGCTGCTGCAGCGTGCCCAGCGCCAGATCCACCTCCAGCGGCAGCGCCATCCACGCGGTGAGCAGGCTGTCGCGGCCGAACAGGGTCATGAACCACGGCGCGCCCGCGGCGACGAAAGGCCGGGCGTCGCCGGATTCGTCGTGCATCTGCAAGGCCCCCAAGTCGCTCTCGCTGCGGCGCAGCACCCGGGTGAGCGCCGGATCGGACGCGGCGATGTCGGTGGCGGTGTCACGCCACGCCTCGATCTTGCGGCCCGGCGCGCTGACGTTGTAGTGCTCGCCCGGCGAGATCGCCTGGAAACGCTGGTTGCCCACGGTCGGCTGGGCGATGATCTCGGCCTGCCAGCATTCGCCGACCGGCACGATCACCCGCCACAGCAACGAACCGGGCATCACCTCGGGCTCCACGGTCGCCGAGATCGAGATGCCCCGGCTGCGGTCGGCGTGATCGTGTAGCACCAATTCCCCATCGGCGACCGTCACGTCCGCCCGCCCGTGTCCGGCGCGTCCTTCCTTCACCGCGAACAGGTCGACGAAGTCGGCGTCCACATGCAGTTCCAGCAGCACCGCGGTGGGCTCGCGACCCATGTTCTCCAACGTGATCAGCTCGTGCATGCCGTCGGCCACGATCCGTTCGCGCACCACCAGCAACGTGCTGTCGGCCAGGCCCGCCTGCGGGGGCCTGCGCAACACGAACCTGGCGGCGAACGCCTCCGGACTGAGCACCGAAAGCGACTCGGCGGGTTTGCCGTTCACCAGCAACTCCCAGCGCGACAGCACGCGGGCGTCCCGGAAGAACAAGCCGTGCGGCTTACCCGGTTCGACGTCGCCGAGCCGATTGGACAGGCAGAAGGTGCCGCCTTCCACCAGGGTTACCGAGCCGCACCCCCCGAACCCGGTCGACTCACCGGAATTCAGGGGGGCGGGGCTCACCGGTACGGAATCGGTCACGCCAAGCCGCTCGCCGCGATCCGGATCGGCGAGGCGGGCGCCGGGTCGTCGAGTGGCGTGGTCACGGGCGCCGCGGTGTCGAGCGGCGCGGCCCCGGACCGCTTCTTGGAGCGCAGGACCCGGCGATACACCTGCTCGTACCCGAAACCGAGCGTGTCGGAGCCGAACTTGGCCTGCACGTGCGCCCGGCAGGCGTACGGATCCAGCGCCCTGACCTCTTCGATGGCCGCGGGCAACTCGGCGGGATCCTCACAGATCCGGCCGGTTACGCCGTCGACGATCACCTCGGACACCGCCCCGCCGCGCAGCGCGACCACCGGCGTGCCACAGACCATGGATTCGATCATCACCATGCCGAACGGTTCCTCCCAGCGAATCGGGAACAACAGGCAACGCGCATTCGCAAGCAGCTTACGCTTGGCCGTCGCGTCGGCGAGACCGAACACGTGATCGTTTTCCGTCAGCAGCGGCCGCACCTTCTCCTCGAAATAGGCCTGCTCGGGACGCTCGCTGCACTTGCCGGCCAGCACCAGCGGGATGCCCGCGGCGTGCGCGGCTTCCAGCGCCAAGTGCGGGGCCTTGCACTCGTTGAACCGCCCTAGGAACAGCGCGTAGTCGTCCTTCTCGACGCGGAACGGCCAATCGTCGACGTGCAGCGCGTTGTGCACCCGTCCGGACCAGTTGAGACCCTGCGCTAGCTCGCGCTGGCGATCGCTGATCGCCACCAAGGCGACCTCGTCGCCCAGATCCTGGTAGTAGCGGTAGATATCGTCTTCCACCGGCCCGTGGACGGTCAGCACCGTCGGAAGGCCCATGTTCTGGAAGACGGTCGCGTTGAGCGGCCCCGCGAACGTGTGGTCGTGCACCAGGTCCACACCGGAAGTGGCCGCGAGGTTCTCGATCGCGCGGCGCACCCGCAACGCGTGCACGACCTCGGGAAACGGCTCTCCGAGGCGTTCGGGCAGCGCCCGGTCCCACACCGGCACGAACTTGGCCTTCGTCCCCGGCTCCCCCGCGCCCAGCAGCGTGACGTCGTGGCCGCGAGCCACCAGCGCGTCGACCAGATCGGCCACCACGGCCTCGACGCCGCCGTATGCCTTGGGCGGGACGTCGAAGTACGGTGGCACGACCATCGCGATGCGAAACGGGCCGCTGGAACGATCTGTCGACAAGTAGTCGGACGACGGCATCTCCAGATCGGACGACGCCTGCGCGGAAATCGGCACGGAAAGCGCGCTCATGACCCTCCTTCCAGGGACAACCAAGTAGCACTCGCATTCACCCAGCACTCGGAGTACCGGGCGCCGAACTGAGCTAAGTGGCCCCCGCGGCGGAGGTGAAGACCTAGCTGCACCGCCGTCCATGGGGCTTGGTTGGCCTGGTCACGCGGTCGGCATGATCAGGGGGGCCGAGGGGGAGGTACCTCAGGGGGTGCAGTTCAAACCAAACAGTTCGGGAAAAATCCCTTGCTGCAGCGTTCGTTCGGCTACCGATGGGTAGTCCGGTGGCCCCGCGTTGTCCGCCGGGCTATGGCGACGACGTCGGGGGTCACTGATCCGGCAGGCAGCGACCGGGATCGGGCAGGTCGGCACACGGCGCGTTGCCGTGCGCGCGCAGCACCTCTTTGCCGGTCCGATCGGTCAGGAAGTGCAGGAAGCTCGCGGCGAGCGACCCACCGGGCAACTCGCCGTTGCTGTAGGCGTACTCGACGCCCCACAAGGGATAGGCGCGCCGCACGGCGGCGTCCCGGCTCGCGCCGACGCCCTCGATCGCGATGGTCGGCAGACCGGCGCCGACGGCCTCGGAGAATTCCGAATAGCCGATGGCCCCTGGTATTTCGGCCACCGCTTTGCGCATGTCGGCGGTGACCTGCACCTCGCACTGCGCGGGCGCGGTGACGACCGTGCCCTTCAACGCCGTGCAGCTCACGTGCGGGCGCTCCGGCTGCGTGCCGCCGAGCAGCCTGCGTTCGAAGATGGTGCGCGTGCCCGAGCCGGGTATGCGGTTGACCAGCACCACCGGCAAGTCCGGACCGCCCACCTCGCGCCAGTTGCCGATCCTGCCCCGGAACAGATCCTGGATCTGGGCGACGGTGAGATCGCGGACGCCGACGCCGGGATGCGCGATCATGGTGAACAGCGACAACGCCAGCGGCCGGTGCACCAGTGTCGGATAGCCGCCGCCCTTCGCACCGTCGGTGACGGCGAGCAACCCGGGATTGCCCGCGCCTTCTTCGGCGAGCCGGTCCAGTCCGCGCTCGGATCCTCCGAAGCCGTAGCTGAAATCGGCGCCGGTGCAACTCTTCCGATATTGCTCGGCGGCGTCTTCGATCACCTGGGCGAACGCCGATGACCCGATCACGGTCAGTTTGCCGGAGGCGCACTCCAGCGGGGTCGGCGACGGCTCCAGCGCGGACACCACCAACTGGACGACGATCACCAGCACCAAGAAGACCGTGAGCGCGACCATCATCAGGGAAACGCCGGTGCGGCTGCGGGTCTCGGTGATCCGCCCGCCTTTGATGCCGCCGCGCAACGTCGGCGGCGGGTATTCGCCCACGCCCTCCGAACGCTGCAGGATCGCCAGAATCTTGTAGTGATCGCCGGGGGCGAGCGGCACCTTCGGCAGGTCGATCACACCGATGTGCCCGCCGGTGTCCTCGCGCACCGCGATGCCGGAATCGGGGTCAAGGTTGTCGGCCAACGCGGGATCGCTGAGTTCGTTCACCGCCATGCCGATCACGCGGCGCTGCGGAAAACGCAGATGCAGGCCGATCCGCGCGGCTTCCGGCGCTTTGTAGTCGTGGCTGTCGATGGTCGTGATACCGCTGTTCTCGACGCGCACCAGAACGACCGAGATGTCCTTCAGGTCCGGACTGGCGCCGTCGAGCGAGGGGCGCAGTTGCGGGAGCACACCGGGGAACACCGACTCGATCTCACCGGTGACCGGCGTGTCCATCTGCACCCGATAGCCCAGGCGCCTGCGGCCGGCGAAGACGAACTCCCACAGGAACGCGCCGATGGGCACCGCGATACCGATGAGCGCGAGTACGATTTCGAGCGGAAAGTCGCCCACCAGTTGATCCCACCCCCAGCGATTCGTGTGACCCTTATTCTGTGCCGCAATAGCCTTCGGGCACAGGCGAAGTCGTATTGTTCGGCAATAGTTAACCCCGCGGTCACGCTTGCGCGCGAGTCCACGCCAGCAGATCCGCCAGCGGCCAGGTGTTGATCACCCGTTCCGCCGCGACGCCGTTCGCGAGCGCGCGCTCGCAACCGTACCCCTGCCAGTCGAGCTGGCCGGGTGCGTGCGCGTCGGTGTCGATCGAGAAGTGACAACCCATCTCGGCGGCCAGGCGCAGTAATCGCGAAGGCGGATCCAGTCGTTCGGGCCTGCTGTTGATCTCCACGGCGGTGCCGTAGGTGCGGCACGCCTCGAACACCACCTCGGCGTCGAACGTCGACTCCGGCCTGGTGCCGCGTCCCCCCGTGACCAGGCGACCGGTGCAGTGACCGAGCACGTCGACGTTGGGATCGGCGACCGCGTACGCCATGCGCTTGGTCATGGTCGCGCTGTCGTCGCGCAGACGCGAATGCACGCTGGCCACGACGACGTCCAACCGGGCGAGCAGATCGGCCTGCTGATCGAGGGTGCCATCGTCGAGGATGTCCACCTCGATGCCGGTCAGGATGCGGAACGGCGCCATCCGGTCGTTGAGCTCGGCCACCACGTCCAGCTGCCTGCGCAACCGGTCGGCGGACAGGCCGTTGGCCACGGTCAGGCGCGGGGAATGGTCGGTCAGGGCGCAATACTCGTGCCCGAGCGCGGCCGCGACCCGCATCATCTCCTCGATCGGGCTGCCGCCGTCGGACCAGTTCGAGTGGGTGTGCAGATCGCCGCGCAGTCGCTCGCGCAACGGCTTGCCCGGCGCCCCGATCGGCTGCGCGGCCGCCCGCAACTCGACCAGGTACCGCGGCACCACGCCCGCGTACGCCTGCTCGATGACGGCGGCGGTCTTGGGCCCGATGCCGGCCAGCTCGGTCCAAGTGCCTGCCGCCCGGCGCGCCTCGCGCTCGTCGGCGGACAACTCCGCGACGACGTCGGCGGCGCGCCGGTAGGCCTTCACCCGGTAGGTCTCCGCCCGGGAGCGCTCCAGCCAGAAGCCGATCTCCCGCAGCGCCGCCTCCGGACCGGGAGCCGCGGCGGCGTCCGGCATCCCGCTCGATTCCTGACCGGGCACCGGGTCAGTGCACCCGGCTGTATTTGACGAAGGCCACCCCGTCCTCGAACACCGTGCTGGTGATCACCCGGAACTTGGCCGGTTCCGGCAGCCGCGACCCGGCGCCGAACAGCGCACGGCCGCTGCCGAGCACGATCGGGTAGAGCTTGAGGAAGATCTGGTCGATCTCCGGCAGCAGCGCCTGCGCCAGTTCCCCGCCGCCGCACAACCAGATACCCAGCCCGCTCTCCCGCTTGAGTGCGCGAACCTTCTCGATCGGGTTCTCCGAGATCAGCTCCACGGCCGCGTCGGGACTCTCGGGCAGGGTGGTCGAGACGACGAATTGCCGCAGATGCGCGTAGGGAGTGGAGGTGCCGGTGCGGACGCCGAAGTCGTGCGTCTTGCGTCCCATCAGCACCGTGTCGAAGTAGCGGTTGCGCTCCTCCAACCCGATCGCCTCGCGCACCTTGGTCGGCAGCGTCTCGGGATACTGCGCGTTGATCGAGGGACCGTGGTCGCCGCCGACCGGGAAGAAGTCGACCGAGCCGTCCTCGGTGGCGATGAAACCGTCAATCGTCGACGCGACGTAATAGGTGAGCTTGCGCATGCTTCCCTTCCTCACGGTCGGCTGACATTCCGAACCGCCCTGAGAAAACGGTAGCTCGCCCGCGCTAACGACGACGAGGCTTCGGCTGGCAGCGCGGGCAGGAGTAGGACGAGCGGTTCATGAACCGCTCGCGGATGATCGGCGCACCACACCGGCGACACGGCTCGTGCTCCCGACCGTATACGGCCAGGGAGCGTTCGAAGTAGCCCGACTGGCCATTGACGTTCACATAGAGTGCGTCGAACGACGTACCGCCCGCGGCGAGCGCTTCGCCCATCACGACGCCGACTTCGGCGAGCAACCCGCGCACCGCGGGTCTGGACAGCCCGGAGGCGGTCCGTCCCCCGTGGAGCTCGGCCCGCCACAGCGCCTCGTCGGCGTAGATGTTGCCGATGCCGGAGACCACGCCTTGGTCTAGCAGCACGCGCTTGATCTCACTCTGCTTGCCCCGGATGACGGCGACCACGGATTCGGCGTCGAAACGCGGATCCAGCGGATCGCGAGCGATGTGCGCGACCGGCTCTGGCACCAGGGTGCCGTCCACCTCGACCAGCGGCGCGAGCGCCCAGCCACCGAAGGTGCGCTGGTCGACGAAGCGCAGCTGGGTGCCGTCGCCGAAGGTGGCGCGGATGTGGGCGTGCTTCTCCAGCGGCGCTTCCGCGGGCTGGACCAGCATCTGACCGCTCATGCCGAGATGCACGACGAGCGCCGTCTCCGGATCATCGAAGGTGAGCCAGAGGAATTTGCCGCGCCGCTCGGCCGACTCGACCTTCAGGCCGGTCAGTCGTGCGGCGAGATCGGCGGCGCCTTCGAGATGGCGGCGCACCGAGCGAGGATGGGTGATCGCCACCGATTCGATCATCCGGCCCACCACGTGCTCGGCGAGCCCGCGCCGCACGACCTCGACCTCGGGAAGTTCGGGCACGTCAGGTTTCGGCGGTCAGCGCCTCGTAGGCGGTCCCCGCGGCCTTCTGCTCGGCTTCCTTCTTCGACCGTCCGACACCCTGCCCGTAGGCCCGGCCGCCGATCACCGTGGTGGCGGTGAACTCCTTGTCGTGGTCCGGCCCGGTCGAGGTGATCTCGTAGCTGGGCACGCCGAGACCACGCTCGGCGGTGAGTTCCTGCAGGCTCGTCTTCCAGTCCAGGCCCGCGCCCATCCGCGGTCCGCGCTCGAGCAGCTCGGCGAACAGCCGCAGCACCACGGCGCGAGCCACCTCGATGCCGTGCTCCAGATGCACGGCGCCGAGCAACGACTCCATGCCGTCGGCGAGGATGCTCTCCTTGTCGCGGCCGCCGGTGAGCTCCTCGCCCTTACCGAGCAGCAGGTGGGCACCGAGCCCGCCCTCGCCGAGCCCGCGGGCGACCTCCGCCAGCGCGCGCATGTTCACCACGCTCGCGCGCAGTTTGGCCAGCTCACCCTCGGACTTCGAGGGGTGCTCGTGATACAGCCGTTCGGTGATGCTCAGCCCGAGCACGGAGTCGCCGAGGAACTCGAGACGCTCGTTCGTCGGCAGACCGCCGTTCTCGTACGCGTACGACCGATGAGTCAGTGCGAGACGCAGCAGATCCGGCTGCACGTCGACGCCCAACGCGGCGAGCAGGCTCGCGTGTTCACCGGACGAGTCGGGTTCGTCGGTCACGTCGCTACGACAGATCGGACGATCAGACCGCCGCCGTGACCTGGCGGCCCTTGTAGGTGCCGCAGGACGGGCAGGCGATGTGCGGCAGGGTCTTCTCGCCGCAGGCGCGGTTCGGGCAGGTGATCAGGGTCGGCGCGGTGGCCTTCCACTGGCTGCGCCGCGACCTGGTGTTGGAACGGGACATCCGGCGCTTGGGAACGGCCACGACTACTTCTCCTCTGTCTGAATTGCTCTGCCGGTTCGGCTGATCGGTCTTGCTCAGTGGTCTCGGTCGGCCGCACCCTCGTCGGGGCTGCCGCTGCCGGGCGATTCGGAGGCGAATCCAGCCAGTCCGGCCCAGCGAGGGTCAAGTATCTCATGCCGGTGGTCGGATCCCGCAATCGCCATCCGTACGCCGCATTCCGGGCACAGTCCCGCGCAATCCGGGGTGCACAGCGGTTGCAGCGGCAACTCCAGCCCGACGGCGTCGATCACCACCGGTTCCAGATCGATGAGGTCGTCGTCCATGCGATAGATCTCGTCGTCCTCGGTGGTCTGCTCGGTGGTGCTGTCCGGATAGGCGAACAGCTCGGTGAGCCGCAGGGTGACCGCGTCGGTGAACGGCTCCAGGCAGCGCGAGCACTCGCCTTCGATCGGCGCCTCGACCGTCCCGGTGACCAGCACTCCCTCGGACACCGCCTGCAGCTGCAGATCGAACTCCAACCGCGCGCCCACGGGAACGCCGATCAGATCCAGACCGATCCGCTGCTCGGTGGTGACGGTGCGGCGCAGTTCGCGCATGGTCCCCGGCCTGCGGCCGAGGCTGCGGGTGTCCAGCACGAAAGCGGCGTCCGGCGACCGGCGCTTGGCCGATCGGGGACGCGACGCGGAACCGGAACCGGCGGACATCACGGACTCACTCACGATCGAGGGGATACGGGCAACCACTCAACAATACGCGATCACGCGGTCCACGCCCAAACTCGGCCCATCGCGCCCGGGGCCGCTACCTGCGGAATTCCGTGGCGTAGTCGGGTGCGCCCGCCCCGCTGCGCAGTTGATGACGCCCCCGCCCCACCGTGCGCAGCGTGCTGGTCAGCGTCTCCTCGAAATCGGCGAGCCGGGAGTCGACATAGTGGTCGCATTCCTCGCGCAGGCGATCCGCCTCGGCGTGCGCGGCGTCGATCACCCTGGCCGATTCCGCGTGCGCCGCCCGCACCACCTCGGTCTGCGTGACCAGCCGCTCCTGCTCGGCGAGCCCGTCGGCGACGGAGCGGTCGTAGGCGGCCTTGCCCGCATCGATCATCCGCTCCGACTCGACCCGTGCCCGGCCGGTCACCGCCTCGTATTCGGCGTTGCCGTCGGCCACCACCCGGTCGGCCGCCTCCTGAGCGGAGGCCACCAGGTGATCGGCGTGCGCGCTCGCCTCGGCGACCATCCGATCGGCATGCGCCTTGGCGTCGGCGAGGATGCGGTCGGCTTCCTCACGCGCCGCGCCGATGGTGCGCTCGGCCTGCTCGTTCGCCCCGGTCACGGCGGTCTCGGCCGCGGTCCTGGCATCGGAGACGATCTTGTCGCGATGGTCGAGCACGTCCTGGGCGTCGTCGAGTTCGCCGGGCAGCGCGTCGCGGACGTCGTCGAGTAATTCCAGCACGTCGCCGCGCGGCACGATGCAACTGCGGGTCGGGGGGATGCCGCGCGCCTCTTCGACGATGGCGACCAGTTCATCGAGCGCTTCGAAAACGCGATACATGCTCACTACCCTCCTGCGGACTCACGGCGAAATCTCCGCCGACGCCCAGTGTGCCCCTCGTCACGGCTCGTGCCGAGTCCCTTTCCGGTGTGTCGTGCCAGTGTCTCGCACGCCACAAAATCAAGTGGAGATCTCCTCTCCGCTTCGTGTTACATTTTCTTGGAAGGTCGACCAAGATCTTCAGCAGCTACCGCGTTCCCCGGATCGCGGACAAGGAAACCGGAGGTAAGGACAACCCGCCGTCGAATGTTGACAGGCGCCGACACGTCAGCGATTGCCGAATATGCGCTACGAACGGAACCTGCCAAGAGTCGACGGGGGAAGCACGCGAGCACTCTCGCCGTTGTCCCTGCCGAGGGCTTGTGTTCGATCGGAAAGACGATGACCCTACTGGAACTGCCGCGACCCGGAGGAGTGAGCGCCACCAGCTTCTTCGTGCCGTGGGTCGGCCCCTATCCGGCACTGCCGAGGACCTCGGTGGCGACCGGGTTCGGCCGGCTCACCCGGTACCTGCGCGGCGATCGCGCCTTCGCCCAGCTGATCCGTTTCGCGCTGGTCGGCGGCTCCAGCAATATCGCGTACGTCCTGTTGTTCTTCGCCATGCATGGCGTCGGACCGCTGATCGCCAACGTCGCCGGCTCGATCGTCAGCACCGTGATCGCCAACGAGCTGCACCGTCAGCTCACCTTCCACGCCGCGGAACGGGTCGGCTGGTTCACCGCGCAATGGGAAGGCGGCGGGCTCGCGTTGGTCGGACTCGGCGTCACCACCGCGGGGCTGGCCGCCCTGGGTCTGTGGGCTCCCGGACTCGGAGACGCCGCCCAGGCCGTCGCGATCCTGGCGATCACCGCCGCGGTCGGCGGCATGCGCTTCCTGGCCCTACGCGGTTTGGTGTTCTAGGCGGATTCGCGGTTGCGTTTGTCAGCTTTTGCGTTCGGCCAGGCGGTCGAGGAGGCGCTTGTGTACCGAGGGGGGCAGCATGTCGGCGACGTCGCCGCCGTAGGCGGCGACCTCCTTGACCAGTGAGCTGGACAGGAAGCTGAACGACGGGTTGGTGGCTATGAAAAAGGTGTCCACGCCGGAGAGCTTCTTGTTCATCTGCGCCATCTGCAGTTCATAGCCGAAGTCGCCCGCGTCGCGCAGACCCTTCACGATGGCGGTGATGCCCTGCTCGCGGGCGAAGTCCACCAGCAGCCCCTGCCACGACTCCGCCCGGACGTTGCCCAGGTGCGCGGTCGACTCGCGCAGCATCTCGATGCGCTCGTCGACGGTGAACATGCCCTGCTTCTTCGGGTTGATCATGACGGTGATGACGACCTCGTCGAATTGGGCCGCCGCCCGGGTGAAGACGTCGAGGTGTCCGTAGGTCACGGGGTCGAACGACCCGGGGCACAGTGCTCCTGCCATGAGGCGACGCTAGCAGGACGCACGCGGCCGGGCACGAGTGGCCGCACGCGCGCTATTCGTCCGGATCGAACTCCGCCAGCTCGATGCGGGTTTCGCCGTACCGGCGCGACTTGGCCGGGACGAAGTCTGCGGGCCAGGCTATTTCGGGCGAACGCGCCGAACGCTCCAGCACGACCACCGCCCCTGGACGCAGCCAACCGCGCTCGGCCAGCGCGCTCAGGTCGGCCAGCACCGCGGCGTTGTCCACCGCGTACGGCGGGTCCGAGAAGACCACGTCGAAGCCGCCCGCCCCGCCCAGTTGCAGCACACTGGCCACCGTCGCGACCCGCAATTCGGCGCCGGGCAGCCCGAGGTCGGCGATATTGCCGCGAACCACGGCCGCCGCCTTCCGGTCGGATTCGACGAGCAACGCGTGCTCGGCGCCGCGCGACAGCGCCTCCAGCCCGAGCGCGCCGGAACCCGCGTACAAGTCGAGGACGCGCGCGCCCGCGAAGTCCAACCGGGCGTCCAACGCGCTGAACAGCGCCTCCCGGACGCGATCGGAGGTCGGGCGGGTGCCGGACGGGGGCACCCGGAGGCGCCGCCCGCCCGCCGCGCCCGCGACGATCCTCGTCATCCGGCGGACGACTCCCGCACCGCCAGTTCGATGAGCAGGTCACCGCCTTCGACCTGCTGCACGGAGCCGATGGCGACGCGGCCGACGATGCCCGCGCGTGGCGCGGTGATCGCGGCTTCCATCTTCATGGCCTCGATGGTGCCGATGGTGTCGCCCGCCGCGACCGAATCGCCTTCGGATACCGCGAGAGTGACGACACCGGCGAACGGCGCCGCGACGTGGCCGGGGTTGGCCTTGTCGGCTTTCTCCGCCGCGGGGATCTCGCTGGCGATCGACCGGTCCCGCACCGAGACCGGCCGCAGCTGCCCGTTGAGGATGCACATCACCGTGCGCATACCGCGCTCGTCGGGCTCGGAGATCGCTTCCAGACCGATGAGCAGGGTGACGCCCTTCTCCAACTGCACCCGGTGTTCCTCGCCGCGGCGCAGCCCGTAGAAGAACTGGTTGGCCGACAACCCGGAGGTATCGCCGTACTTCTCCCGGTGGGCGAGGAATTCGGCGGTGGGGCCGGGGAACAGCAACCGGTTCAACGTCGCCCGGCGCTCCTCGGAGCTGCCGGACAGGCCCTTCTCGTCCGCGGGCGTCAACGGCGTCTCGGGCTTGGCCGCGCCGCGCCCGGCCAGAGCCTTGGTGCGGAACGGTTCGGGCCAGCCGCCGGCCGGTGTGCCGAGTTCCCCGCGCAGGAAACCGATCACCGAATCCGGGATGTCGTAGCGGCCCGGGTCGGAGGCGAAATCCTCGACCTCGACACCGGTGCCGACCAGCGCCAGCGCCAGGTCACCGACGACCTTCGAGGACGGGGTGACCTTCACCAAGCGGCCGAGCAGCCGGTCGGCGGCGGCGTACTTCGCCTCCACCTCCTCGAACCTGTCGCCCAGCCCGAGCGCGATGGCCTGCTGACGCAGGTTCGACAACTGCCCGCCGGGGATCTCGTGGGTGTAGACGCGACCGGTGGGTGCGGGCAGCCCGGACTCGAACGGCGCGTACACCTTCCGCAGCGCCTCCCAGTACGGTTCCAGATCGCACACGTTCTGCAGGCTCAACCCGGTGTCGTACTCGCTGTGCGCCGCCGCGGCGACGATCGCCGAGAGCGCGGGCTGGCTGGTGGTGCCCGCCATCGCGGCGCTCGCCCCGTCCACGGCGTCGGCGCCGGCCTGCCACGCGGCAAGATAAGTGGCCAGCTGCCCGCCCGGGGTGTCGTGGGTGTGCACGTGCACCGGCAGATCGAAATTGCTGCGCAACGCGGTGACCAGCGTGGTCGCGGCCGGGGCGCGCAGCAGACCCGCCATGTCCTTGATCGCGAGCACGTGCGCGCCCGCGTCGACGATCTGCTCGGCCAGCTTCAGGTAGTAGTCCAGGGTGTAGAGCGACTCGTCCGGATTCGACAGATCCCCGGTGTAGCTGATCGCGACCTCCGCGATCGCGGTACCGGTCTCGCGGACCGCATCGATGGCCGGACGCATCTGGTCGACATTGTTGAGCGCGTCGAAGATACGGAAGATGTCGATACCCGTGGCGGTCGCCTCCGAGACGAACGCGCGGGTCACCGCCTCCGGATACGGGGTGTAGCCGACGGTGTTGCGGCCGCGCAGCAGCATCTGCAAGCAGATGTTGGGGATCGCCTCACGCAAGGCCGCCAGCCGCTCCCACGGGTCCTCGTACAGGAACCGCAGCCCCACGTCGTAGGTCGCTCCGCCCCACGCCTCGATCGACAGCAACTCCGGAGTCAATCGCGCCACATGCCCCGCCACGCCCAGCAGACCGTTGGTGCGCACCCGGGTGGCCAGCAGCGATTGGTGCGCGTCGCGGAAGGTGGTGTCGGTGACGCCGACCGCCTTCTGCTCACGCAACGCCCGCGCGAAACCCTCCGGACCCAGCCGCAGCAGCCGCTGCCGCGAGCCGTCCGGCGGCGGCACGCTCAGATCGATCGCGGGCAACTTGTCGTGCGGGTACACCGTGGTCGGCCGATCGCCGTGCGGCTTGTTCACCGTGACGTCGGCCAGGTAGTCGAGGATCTTGGTGCCGCGGTCCGCGGACCGGCGCAGGGTCAGCAGCTGCGGACGCTCGTCGATGAACGAGGTGGTGACCCGGCCCGCCTTGAAGTCCGGATCGTCCAGCACCGCCAGCAGGAAGGGAATGTTCGTGGCGACGCCGCGAATCCGGAACTCGGCCAGCGCCCGGCTCGCCCGCGCCACCGCCGTACCGAAGTCACGGCCCCGGCAGGTGAGCTTGACCAGCATGGAGTCGAAGTAGGCGCCGATCTCGGCGCCCAGGTTCGCACCGCCGTCCAGGCGGATGCCCGCGCCGCCGGGTGTGCGGTAGGCGGTGATCCGGCCGGTGTCGGGACGGAATCCGTTGGCCGGGTCCTCGGTGGTGATCCGGCATTGCAAGGCCGCGCCCCGGATGGTCACGGCGTCCTGGCTGAGACCGAGTTGCTCGAGCGTCTCCCCCGCCGCGATGCGCAGCTGCGACTGCACCAGGTCCACGTCGGTGATCTCCTCGGTCACCGTGTGCTCCACCTGGATGCGCGGGTTCATCTCGATGAAGACGTGGTTGCCACGCTCATCGAGCAGGAACTCCACGGTGCCCGCGCACGAGTAGCCGATCTGCCGGGCGAAGGCGACCGCGTCGGCGCAGATCCGTTCTCGCAGTGCGGGGTCCAGATTGGGTGCGGGCGCCAGCTCGATCACCTTCTGATGGCGGCGCTGCACCGAGCAGTCCCGCTCGAACAGGTGCATCACGTTCCCGTGCTGATCAGCCAGGATCTGCACCTCGATGTGGCGGGGGTTCACCACCGCCTGTTCCAGGAACACCGTCGGGTCGCCGAACGCCGACTCCGCCTCCCGCGACGCCGCCTCGATCGACTCGCGCAGCTGTTCGGGCGCGGCGACCCGGCGCATCCCGCGCCCGCCGCCGCCGGCCACCGCCTTCACGAAGATGGGGTATTCCAGCTCCCGCGCCGCGGCCAGCAACTCCTCCACGTCCGACGACGGTGCGCTCGAACGCAACACCGGCAGTCCCGCAGCCTTGGCCGCCTCGATCGCCCGCGCCTTGTTACCCGCCAGTTCGAGCACCTCGGCCGATGGCCCGATGAAGGTGATGCCCTCGCGGGCGCACGCCGCCGCCAGATCCGGGTTCTCCGACAAGAACCCGTATCCCGGGTAGATCGCGTCCGCGCCCGCCGACTTGGCCGCCTCGATGATCGCCTCGATCGACAGGTAGGCCCGCACCGGATGGCCGGGCTCGCCGATCTGGTACGACTCCGCCGCCTTCAACCGATGGACCGAATTACGGTCCTCGTAGGGGAACACGGCGACCGTCCCGATGCCGAGTTCGTAGGCCGCACGGAAGGCGCGGATGGCGATCTCGCCACGGTTGGCAACCAAGACTTTCGAGAACATTGACCCAAGGTACCCGGCCGCGTGAACCGCACCGACACGGAATCCCCCTTCGCAAACCTTTTCACAAGACCGACTAGCACCGTTGCGAAGTTGCGTTCACAGCGCCGACACATGGGCGGTGCGACAGCAATCGGTGTGCTGTCGCGAGGCCGGGGTTCGTTTCGGGGGTCCAGCGGCGGAGGCCGCCGAGCAGCCGCCCCGGGGGCCGGGCCCGGCATCGAGCCGCGCTCGCCTGGCACGAGTTCGCGACCTCGGACCAGGCGAACCACGCATACGACGAGTTCGGAAAGGTGAATCCCGGGTGACCCGGTCTGGTAGCCGGTCGAGAGCAGATCCGGGTCCGCATGGGCGGCCCGGCCGGTAGCCGGAACGGAAGGCAGGTGCGGAATCGGTACGAATGAGCAGTGCGGGCAAATGCCGGTGTGAGATGCCTCGCGGTGTGCTCGCTCGGCCGCGTCCTATGCTGAGTGGGCAGCTGGTTCACCGCAGCACGACGAGATGGAGCCCCGACGTCGCGCCACGGAGTCGAGCCCGCCCGTACGGCGACGTCACGGCGGGTGAGAGGGAACCCGGTGGGAATCCGGGACTGTCCCGCAGCGGTATGCAGGAACGACCGCCGTCACCAGGCACTGAGTTCAGCGATCCGGAAGGTTCGGCGACTTGGGAAGCGACGGCCAGTAGGTCGGCCATCGGGAGCACTCCGGCGTATGCCGGCCCGCACGGCCGGTGCCCGCGAGTCCGAAGACCTGCCAGCCGTGCCGGGTACGCCGTACCCGGCGGCCACCGCCTCGTGGACTGGGCGTGCGGATCACCAGCTGACGTGTCGGGCTCCTCCGCCGGGAACATCACCGGCATGTCACCGGGTTCTCCGCCTGCCCGTATGGCGATGGTTTTCGTCCTCAGCAATGGAGATACATCGTGACTGTTGCACAGCAAAAGCCGTTCACCGCGACGGTTCTCGGGCTTCCACGAGTGGGGCCGCGGCGCGAACTGAAGCGGGCCACCGAAGCCTATTGGGCGGGCAAGATCGACGCCGACCAATTGCACGCCGTTGCGCGCGACCTCCGGCAGGCCCAATTCGCCGAACTACGGGCCGCGGGCCTGGACTCCGTTCCGGTCGGCACGTTCTCCTACTACGACCAGATGCTCGACACCGCCGAGTTGCTGGGCGCACTGCCGCCCCGGGTCGCCGGGATCACGGACCCGCTGGAACGGTATTTCGCCGCCGCGCGCGGCACCGACACGGTCGAGCCCTTGGAGATGACCAAGTGGTTCGACACCAACTACCACTACCTGGTGCCGGAAATCGGGCCGGAGACCGCCTTCTCGCTGCACCCGGAGAAGCTGCTCGCGCAACTGCGGGAAGCACTCGAGCTGGGCGTGCCCGCGCGGCCGGTGGTGCTCGGGCCGATCACCTTCCTCAAACTGGCGAAGGCGACCGGTGGCTCGGCGCTCGCCCGGCTGATCGAGCTGCTGCCGCTGTATCGGGAACTGCTGCGCAGGCTCGCCCTCGCCGGCGCCGGATGGGTGCAGATCGATGAGCCGGTGCTGGTCACCGACCTCACGGCGGAGGAAATCGACCTGGTGCAGGTCACCTACGAGGAACTCGCCGACGCCGCCGAGCGCCCCGCGATCCTCGTCGCGACCTACTTCGGGCAACCGGATGCCGCTCTGACGGCGCTGGCGAGCACCGGAATAGAGGGGGTCTCCCTCGATTTCACGGCCGGCGCCGACGTCGCCGCGGTGGCCGCCGTGCCCGCGCTGGCCGGCAAACTGCTCGTCGCGGGGATCGTCGACGGCCGCAATGTGTGGCGCACCGATCTGGACCGCGCGGTGGCCACCCTCGGTACGTTGCTGGGATCCGTTGCGCACGTGGCGGTTTCGAGTTCCTGCTCGCTGCTGCACGTGCCGTACACGCTGGCCGCGGAAACCGGGTTGGACGAGCGGCTGCGGTCCTGGCTGGCGTTCGGTGCGGAGAAGGTGGCCGAGGTGCGCCTGCTCGCCACCGGGCTGAGCCAGGGCACGGAGGCGATCGCCGCCGAGTTGGCCGAGGTGCGGGCGGCGCTGGCGTCGCGGTGGTCGGATCCGCGGCTGAACGATCCGCGCGTGCGAGCCGCGCTCGCCGCGCTCGGGCCCGACGCCGACCGCCGCGCGCCCGCCGAACAACGCCGGGAACTGCAACGGGATCGTCTGCGGTTGCCCGCGCTGCCGACCACGACGATCGGTTCCTACCCACAGACCTCGGCCATCCGGCTGGCGCGCGCCGCGCTGCGCAAGGGCGAGATCGATCGGGCGGAGTACGTACGCCGGATGCGCGAGGAGATCGCGGACGTCATCGCGCTCCAGGAGGAGCTGGGGTTGGACGTGCTGGTGCACGGCGAGCCGGAACGCAACGACATGGTGCAGTACTTCGCCGAGCAACTCGACGGGTTCGCGGCGACCGAGCACGGGTGGGTGCAGTCCTACGGGACGCGCTGCGTGCGGCCGCCGATCCTGTTCGGGGACGTCGCGCGGCGGGAGCCGATGACCGTCGAGTGGATCGGCTACGCGCAGTCGCTCACCGACAAGCCGGTGAAGGGCATGCTGACCGGCCCGGTGACCATTCTGGCGTGGTCGTTCGTCCGCGACGACCAGCCGTTGGGCGAGTCCGCCCGCCAGGTGGCGCTGGCGATCCGGGAGGAGACCGTGGATCTGGAGTCGGCGGGCATCCGGATCATCCAGGTCGACGAGCCCGCCTTGCGGGAACTGCTTCCGCTACGCGCGGCCGATCAGCCCGGGTACCTGGAATGGTCGGTGCGATCGTTCCGGCTCGCGACCTCCGGGGTGTCCGACGCGACGCAGATCCACACGCATCTGTGCTACTCCGAGTTCGGCGAGGTGATCGACGCGATCGCCGGGCTGGACGCCGATGTCACGTCCATCGAGGCGGCGCGCTCACGCATGGAGGTGCTCGATGATCTCAACGCGGCGGGATTCGACCTCGGCGTCGGCCCCGGCGTGTACGACATCCACTCCCCGCGGGTGCCCAGCGTGGACGAGATCATCACATCGCTGCGCGCGGCGTTGAAAGCCGTTCCGGTCGAACGTCTATGGGTGAATCCCGACTGCGGATTGAAGACCAGGGGACGCACCGAGGTGGAAGCCTCGCTCCGCAACATGGTCGCGGCAGCGGCGGCCGTGCGGTAACCCCACCCGTAGATCGTTGATCCGGCGCCCCCTTCACCTGCCGAGGGGGGCACCGGATCAACCTCGGCCTCAGCCGGATTCGGGCTCCGGCCGAGGCGGCTGCCGCCGCCGTAGGGTGTACCGGTCACACGGTTCTTCCCGCCGCGTGACCGGCAACTCCCGCGCCCGCGCCCGCATTCCTCGTCGCCACGCCGTATGACACCCGGAACAACGCTCCATCGGCTACCCCTCCTCACTAGTCGACTACGACACCGTCTTCCCCTCTTGCCTACTTTCGACGCAGCGATGCTCGGTTCGGTTCCATACGATACGAAAGTTCACTTCACAAATCCGAATGTCATTGCGCCCATGTAGCTTTCATTGGCAGTCACCGATCTCGACGAAGCTCGGGCGCTACCGGAACGAGCCGTCCTCTCCACGCTCGCACACGCGGACGGACCGGAGGCCGATCGTGTGTTCGAGGCACTTCTCGCCGGATTGCAGAGCACCGATGACGAGCGGGCGACTGGAGGAACTCATGACGTCGACCTTCAAGTACGAGTACCAGAGCGACTTCGCCCGCAAGTACGTGGCGCAAGGACGCGACGAGGGACGGACCGAGGGGCGGACCGAAGAAGCGGTGCGGGCCCTTCTCCTTGTACTGGAAGCGCGCGGGATCGTCGTCGGGCAGAAGACCCGAGCCGAGATCACCGGGTGCACCGATCTCGACCGGCTCGAATCCTGGACGCGCAAGGCCGCCACAGCCGAATCCGAGAACGATCTGTTCGGCTGAGGCCCTTACAGTCCGAAGGCGCGGTTGATGGCGGCCATGTCGAAGTAGTCACGCCACGTGGTGATGGCGCCGTCGGCGACTTCGAAGAAACCCATGACCGGGAGCGGAGTCTCACGTCCAGCGGAGCGGAGGGTGTCGGTGCGCTCGTTCATCACCACGTTGCCGGAGGCGATCTGGTGGTGGATGTCGAAATCGATGGCGTCGAAGGTGGTCAGGAAACCCGCGATGAAGTCGCGAATGGCGGCGCGGCCGACGATGGGCTCCATCGGAATGTTGTAGTAGACGGCGTCCTCGGCGAAGTACGCGCTGATCCGATCCGGATCGGGGTCGGACCAGCTTCGGCACATCGCACGCACGAGCTCGTCGGGATCGGGCATTCGTCTGCTCACTTCCTGGCACCGGGGGAAACGGACCCCTCGATTCAACCAAGCAATTGCTCGGCACGGAAGGGCGCCAGGGACTTCCGCATCGGGTTCGCTCCAGGCCGCGGGCAACGGCGAATTTCACGCGTTCGCGACGACACGGTGGCAAACCTCTCTTCGCACGCTACGCAGATCGAATACATTGCTGGACACCTCGCAAAAGCACATCTTTATGGGTAATAGCGCGCGTTATTGCGATGATTGCGAATAATCGCAGCTACCATCGTGCACGTGCGCAAGATGTATGCGGGCGCCCGGCTTCGGCGGTTGCGTGAAGAGCGGAGGATGACTCAGGCGGCTCTGGCGAAATCGCTGGATCTGTCGCCGAGCTACCTCAATCAGCTCGAGCGCGACCAGCGCCCACTCACCATTCCCGTACTGCTGAAATTGAATTCCACCTTCGACCTGGACGTCCAGTTCTTCGCCGCCGATTCCGACGCGCGGCTCGTATCGGATCTACACGAAGTGCTGGTCGACGCCGCGGGCGGGCACACAGCGCCGCTGACCGAGGTGGAGGAGCTGGCGACCCGCCAACCGGAAGTCGCCAGGATCGTCGTCGCCATGCATCGCCGCCTACGCGCCGCCACCGATCAGCTCGACCTGCTGTCCGCGCGGGTGTCCGCGCCCGCGGGCGCGCCCGGCGTGCCCATGCCCTACGAGGACGTACGCGACTTCTTCTACGACCACCACAATCACATTCCGCAACTCGACGTCGCCGCCGAGCAACTGTTCGAGAATTCCGGGCTGACCATCGGCTCGCTCGATCGCCAGCTCGCCCGCATCGCCGAGGAACGCGCCGGCGTCACCGTTCTGGTGCGCGGCGACGGCGCCGACCCCACCGTCCCCAAACGCCACTACGACACCGAGACCCGCACGCTCACGCTCGCTCGCCGATTGCGGCCGGGCCAGCGCGCCTTTCAGATCGCCACCACGCTCGGCCTCCTGCTGTACGGGGCCGAGCTGGATGCCGTGCTGGCCGAGAGCCCGTCGCTCAGCGGCGAATCCCGCACGCTGGCGCGGATCGGGCTGGCCAATTACTTCGCTGGCGCGCTGGTGCTGCCCTACAGCCGGTTCCTGCGCTCGGCCGAGGAACTCCGCTACGACATCGACCTGCTCGGCCTGCGTTTCGAGGTCGGGTTCGAGACCGTCTGCCATCGGCTCAGCACCCTGCAACGGCAGGGCCAGCGTGGCGTTCCGTTCTTCTTCGTCCGCACCGACCGGGCGGGCAACATCTCCAAACGTCAGTCCGCCACCGCTTTCCACTTCTCCCGGGTCGGTGGCAGTTGCCCGCTCTGGGTGGTGCACGAGGCCTTCTCCCATCCCGGCCGGATCCTGACCCAAGTGGCCGAGATGCCCGACGGCCGCCGATATCTATGGATCGCGCGCACCGCGGCGATCGCGCCACACGGGTTCGGCACCGCGGCGAAGAACTTCGCCGTCGGCCTCGGCTGCGATATCGAATACGCCGACCGCTTGGTGTACTCGGCCGGGTTGCAGCTGGACGACCCGGCGGCCTCGGTTCCGATCGGCGCGGGCTGCAAAGTGTGCGAGCGTCCCGCGTGTCCGCAGCGCGCCTTCCCGCACATAGGCAGCCCGTTGGCGGTCGCCGAACACACCAGCACCGACCTGCCCTACCCGCGGCTCGGGCGCTGACGACTCCCCTTCCGGCGAGCTCGTGCGGGTCGGCGCGGCGCGGACCGCCCGGAGTCGCTGCGTCGATCTCGAGCACGACCACCGTGCACGGCGCGGCCGCCGAGGAGATCAGCGCGGCCGGGTCGCCGTTCAGCACCGATCTTCTCGGCCGCCCGCCACTGTGCGCGAACGGCGACGTGGCCTCCGAGCCCGGAGTCCGACGTCTACCATCCACACCGCCGGTGCGGTCAAGACTTGGCCAGGTACTCCAGCCGCTCGGAGTCCACCGCCGCGTGCATCATCCCCGCCAGCCCGGGATGCCCGCGCAGCCCCGGGTCGGACGCCACCACCGCGCGGGCGAATTCCTGCGCCGCGGTGATCACCTCGAGATCGTCCAGCAGTGACAGCAGGCGCAGCGAGCGGGCGGTGCCGGATTGGGCGGCGCCCAGCACGTCGCCCTCGCGCCGGGTCCGCAGATCGAGCACCGCGAGTTCGAAGCCGTCGGTGGTGGCGGCGACCGCGTCCAGACGCGCCATGGCCGACCCGCCCGGCGCGGCATCCGTGATCAGCAGGCACAAACCGGGGTGCTCGCCCCGCCCGATCCGGCCGCGCAGCTGATGCAATTGGCTGACGCCGAACCGATCGGCGTCGACGATCACCATCACCGTCGCGTTGGGCACGTCCACGCCGACCTCGACCACGGTGGTGCACACCAGAACGTCCACCGATCCGTCGTTGAACGCCCGCATCACCTGGTCTTTTTCGTCGGCGGGCAGTCTGCCGTGCAGCAAGCCGACCCGCACGCCGGACAGCGGGCCCGCGCGCAGCGTCTCGAACACGTCCAGCACGGCCTGGGTGGTCGGGCCGTCCTTCTCGCCGTCGCCGTTCTTCGCCCGCCCGCGGCGGGATTTGCCCGCGGCCTCCTCGTCGTCGCCGATGCGCGAACACACCACGTACGCCTGGCGTCCGGCGGCGACCTCCTCCACGATCCGCTCCCAGGCGCGATCCACCCAGTTCGGGTGCTGCCTGCGCGGCACCACCCTGGAGACGATCGGCGAGCGGCCTCTCGGCAGTTCGGTCAGCGTGGAGGTCTCCAGATCGCCGAGCGTGGTCATGGCGATGGTGCGCGGAATCGGGGTCGCGGTCATCACCAGCAGATGCGGACTGGCGCCCGCTTTCGCCTTGGCGCGCAGGGCATCCCGCTGCTCGACACCGAAGCGATGCTGCTCGTCGACCACCACCATGCCGAGGTCGAAGAACTCGACGTTGTCCTGGATCAGCGCGTGCGTGCCGATCACGATGCCCGCCTCACCGGTCACCGCTTCCAGCAACGCGGCCTTCTTGGCCGACGCCGACATCGACCCGGTCACCAGCACCACTCGGGTGGCGTGGTCGGCCGCGCCCAGCTCGCCCGCGGCACCCAGGTCACCGAGCATGGCGCGCAGCGACCGATAGTGCTGCGCGGCGAGCACCTCCGTCGGGGCGAGCAGCGCGCACTGCAGTCCCGCGTCCACCACCTGCAGCATGGCGTGCAGGGCGACGATCGTCTTGCCGGAGCCCACCTCGCCTTGCAGCAACCGGTGCATCGGCTGCTCGCGGGCCAGGTCGGCGGAGATCTCCGCGACGACCTGCTGCTGCCCCGCGGTGAGTTCGAACGGAAGTCGCTGCTCGAACGCCGCGGCGATACCGTCCGGCCGGGGAGCACAAGCGCGCGCCCGGCGCCCGGACACCTCGTGCCTGCGCTCGGCAAGGACCAATTGCAAGGCCAGCGCCTCGTCGAAACGCAGCCGGTCCTTGGCTCGATCGATGTCGTCCTTGCGTTCGGGCAGGTGGATCAGGCGCAGCGCGTCGGACAGGTTCGGCAGCGCGCGTTCGGCGCGCACGTCTTCCGGTACGGGATCGTCGAGGGGATCGAGCTGGTCGAGCACCTGACGCACGCAGGCGAGCACGTCCCAGCTCTGCACCTTCGCGGTCGCCGGGTAGACCGGGATGAACTCGCGTTCCATGAACGAGGTGTCCACTCCCCCCGCGCCTTTCGCGCTCTCCGCGAGGCCGCGCAGGTCTCCGCCGCCGCGCACCCTGGTCAGCGCGCCGACCGAGTCGTCATCGCCCTCGGTTTCCGGCAGGATCAAGTAGCCGGGATGGCTGAGGTTCCACTGGCCGGGACGCCAGTAGTTCACCGTGCCCGACATCATCGCGCGCAGCCCTTCGCGGACCACGTACTTCACCTTGTCGCCGTTGAAGAAGGTGACGTCCACGCCGCGCCCGGAGCCGGTGTCGAGCACCACCTTCAGCAGCGAACCGCGGCGGTTGCGCATCGGCCGCAGCTCGGCCTTCGTGATCCGGCCGATGACGGTGATGTGCGAACCGTCTTCCGGCGCTTCCTCGGTGAGCGGCTGCCCCTGCGTCGCGTATCGCAGGGGGTAGTGCCGCAGCAGATCCTCGACGGTCCGCATGTCGAAAGCGTCCGCGAGCGAGTCCGCTGCCTTCGCGCCGAGGATGTGGTCGAGCCGATCACTCAGTGCCGCCATGCCTACTCCACTCCGATCTGCACCGAATCGCCCTGCTGCCCACCGGAATACACGATCACCTCGACGCCGGGAAAGTTCTGCGCGATATGCGCCGCCAGTTCGTCGCCGAGGCCCTCCGGCGCCGCCGCGCCCATCAGCAGGGTGACCAGCTCGCCGCCGAAGGCGAGCAGCCGGTCCAGCAGCGTCCGCCCGGCGGCGCGCACATCGCGCTCGATCACGACGACGTCGTGCCCGGCCAGACCGAGTCCATCGCCCGGTTCGCAGGTGCCGACCATGGTGAGCGCGCGCTCGGTCGCCGCGCGCAGCGACCCCCAGCGCGTGGTGGCGGCCGCCTCGGACATGGCGAAAGCGTCGTCCACCGCGATCCGCCCGCGGTCGTGCACGGCCAAGGCCGCCAGTCCCTGCACCATCGACCCGCTCGGCAACAGCAGCACGTCCCGGTGGGCGTCACGCGCGGCGACACCGACGGCGACCAACTCATGCGCCGGCAGCGCGCCGTTGGGCAGCACCAGTACCTCTCGGTTCGGCATACGCCGGATCGCGGCCAGCAGAGCGGCCGCGGTGACGGGCTCGCCTGCCAGCACCACGGCGCCCGCGTCCTCGAACAGTGTCGCCGCGCCCGCACCCGCGACCACCGCCAGAATCCCGCGATCGGCCGGAGCTACGCTCGGGCCGAGCGCACCGGCCACCACCTGGGTCGAATCGGCGGGCGGAGCCGATCCCGCGATGCCTTCGACTCGGGCGGGCCCGGTCCGGGACGCATCGCCATCGGACAGTTCGCCGGGATTCGCGCGCGTGGCGCGATCAGCCGCGCCGAGGCCGCTCGACACGTCGGATATGTCCCCGTGCGAAGCGAAAGCGACGTTCTCGACGCGGATCCGGCTGAGCATGCCCGCGGCCACGCCCGCTTCCACCGCCGCACCAGCATCGGCGCAGTGCACGTGCGCCGACCAGGAGCCGCTTCCATCGCCGACGACGACGACCGAGTCGCCGAGTTCGCCGAGACGGGCGCGCAACGCGGCCACTTTCCGCTCGTCGGAGTCGGCCAGCAAATACATCACCTCGTACTGCGGTTCGGCCTCGCGGGCGGGCGCCGAACGGTCGGCCGCCGCGGGCCGCGGGTACTCCGGCCGCGCCGGCGCCTCGCCTCGGGTCACGGCGACCAAGCTGTCCAGCAGCACGACCAACCCTCGGGCTCCCGCGTCGACGACACCGGCCCGACGCAGCACGCCCAATTGGAACGGGGTGTCGCCGAGCGCTTTGGCCGCGCCGTCGGCCGCCGCGAGTGCCACATCCGCCAATTCCTGGTCGGGGCATGCCGCGGCCGCCGCGGTCGCGCAGTCCAGCACGGTGAGGATCGTCCCTTCGATCGGCACGCTCAGTGCCTCGCGGACCAGTTCGGAGGCCCTGGCCAGCGCGGCGCGCAGGCTGTCGGCCGTGAACGGACCGCCGTGCACGGTGTCCGCGACGCCGCGCAGTACCTGGGACAGGATGATCCCGGAATTGCCGCGGGCGCCGACCGTCGCGCCGTGCGCCATCGCGACGGCGACGGCGCGGGCGGCGCTCCCGTCCGACCGCGCGGCCGCCTCCCCCGCCTCCACCGCGGCACGCATCGTGGCCAGCAGATTGGTGCCGGTATCCGCGTCCGGGACAGGGAACACATTGAGCGCGTTGATCTCCTCGCGCCGATGCTCCAGGCCGGCGAGACAGGTACGGCCCCAGCGCAACAATGCCGTGCCGTCCATCACGTCTCGCGCTCCGGAAACCGTCACCTCACTCCCTTCCGCCACCTGCGCACCACCACCGCCCGCCAGGTTAGCGGGCGGTCCCGACATGCGACCGGTAAGACCGCGTCATTAGAATGGATATGCCCGGCGACCGATCCGGCACTCGTTCACGGGGACCGGTTTGGTGGATCGAAGGCAGCACAGCTACCCTTGCAGGGTTGCCTCGCGCGGCCGCCACCGGTCTGCGCTGGTCGGCTCTCCGCCGACGGGGCACTTGACATTGCACGAGGATGCGCCGCACCGCGAAAGCGGCGGTCCCCACCATTGACATGAAGGAGTTCGCGACTATGGCTGCCGTCTGCGACGTCTGCGCCAAGGGCCCCGGCTTCGGGAAGTCGGTCTCGCACTCGCACCGGCGCACCAACCGTCGTTGGAACCCGAACATCCAGACCGTTCGCGCGCAGGTCGCCCCGGGAAACACCCGCCGGATGAACGTGTGCACCTCTTGCCTGAAGGCGGGCAAGGTCGCCCGCGGCTGATCCGCCCTCCGGCTGACCGGCATCGTCGGTACACGCCCCGGCACCCGTATCGGGTGGTCCGGGGCGTTGTCATGAGTGCGGGCCGCGCATGGCCGCCGTGACCGAGCGTCCGTGGCGGGTCCAGCCGCTGACCGGCCGAGTACGTCTACAGCCTCGCCGAATGCCACATCGCCTGCTGGCGCGAGGCGTACCGGGGGCTGGTGCCCGCACACGTGCTCGACGCCTTCGATATCGGACGACGGGCCGAGCAGTGGGAGCGCGACCGGGTGCGCTATCCGGGCCGCACGCACGTCGCGATCGTCGATGACGTGGTGATCGGATTCTCCAGTGCGGGCCCGCCCGACTACTCCGACGCGGTGACCCCGATCGAACTGCACGCGCTCTACGCGCGTTCCTCCTGGCACGGCAGCGGGGTCGCCGACGATCTGATCCGCGCCGCGCTCGACCCGGCGGCTCCGTGCTCGCTGTGGGTGTTCGAGCAGAATGCGCGCGCCCAGGCGTTCTACCGGCGGCATGGGTTCGTGCTCGACGGCACGCGCAAGGTCGAACCGTTCACCGCCGCGATCGAGGTGCGCATGGTGCGCACGCCGACGATGCACGCCGAGTCGGTGTCGGAAGACGGCCCCTAGAGGTACTTCCGTCCTCGTCCCGGTTGCACGCGGACTAGCGGGGACTGTTCGGCCGCGCCCGTTAAGGTGCAGATCATGACCACCAGCGAGCAGACCGGCTACGTGACGACCGTCGACGGCGTCCTCCAGATCACCATCGCCACCTCCGCCAACGGCACGTCCATGGACTTCGCCGGCATCAACGCGGGCACCGCCGCACTGGGTTCGCTCGGGTCCGAGGTGGGCGCGGTGCTGCTGCGCGGCACCGGCGCGAACTTCTGCGCGGGTGGCGACGTGCGCGGCTTCGCCGCGGCGCAGGACCGCTCCGCGCACATCCACGGTCTGGCCACCGATCTGCACGAGTTCGTCCGCGCGCTGGACGCGACCACTGTGCCGGTGGTCGCCGCGGTGCAGGGCTGGGCTGCGGGCGCGGGCATGAGCCTGGTCTGCCTGGCCGATATAGCCCTCGGCGGGCCCGGCACCAAACTGCGCCCGGCCTATCCCGGCATCGGACTGAGCCCCGACGGGGGCATGTCCTGGACGCTGCCGCGCATCGTGGGGCAGGGGCGGGCGCGCGAAATCTTGCTCACCGACGCCGTCCTCGACGCCGACGAGGCAGTGCGCCTCGGCGTACTGAGCAGGCTGGTTCCCGACGGCGAGATCGCCGCGGAGGCGCAGCGCCTGGCGCGCACCCTGGCCACGGGACCGCGTTCTACCCACGCGAGCATCAAATCGCTGTTGCGGCAGTCGGGCACCGCGACGCTGAGCGATCAGCTCGACAGCGAGCGCGACGGGATCGCCGCTGCCGCGGGCTCCGCCGCCGGGCGCGAGGGCGTCGACGCGTTCGTAGCGAAGCGCAAACCCGACTACGCCGGACTCGCCTGAATCACTCGCGGGTGGAGAGCACGAATTTCGCCACCGCGTCGGTGAACGAGTCGTTGTCGTCACCGGCCGCGGTGTGCGCCGCGCCGCCGATCTCCACCAGCTGGGCGTGCGGCACCAGCCGCTGGAACGCTTCGGCTCCTTCGGCGCTCACCACGTCCGAGCGCATGCCGCGCACCAGCAGCACCGGGATGCGCAGCGCCCGCGCCGCGTCCTCCATCGGCTCGATCATCGCGGACGGGTCCTCGACTCGATCACTGAGCATGTCCGGATCCCAGTGCCAGTACCAGCGGCCGTCGCGCTCACGCAGATTGCGCAGCAGTCCCTCGGGGCTCTTCGGCCGCGGGCGGTGCGGCAGGTATTCGGCGACCGCGTCGGCGGCCTGTTCGAGGCTGTCGAAGCCGTCGCGATGCTTGCCGAGGAAGTCGATCACCCGGGCGACGCCTTCCGGCTCGGGCCGGGTCACGATGTCGACGAGCACCAAGGCGCTGATCGCCTCCCCGCCGGGCCGCGCTGTGGCGAGCAGACCGGTGATTCCCCCCATGCTGGCCCCGACGACCACCGCGGGCTCGCCCAGCTGTTCGAGCACAAGCAGCAGGTCGTCCACCATGGTCTGGCGCCGATAGTCGCGATCCGGCGCCCACTCGCTGTCGCCGTGGCCGCGGGCGTCCACCGTGACCACCCGCATTCCCGACGCGCCGAGCCGGGCGCCGGTCTTCTTCCACGAATGGCGGGTTTGCCCGCCACCGTGCAGGAAGACGACGAGCGGGCCGTCGACCGGGCCGAACTGATCGGCGGCCAGCTCGATTCCGCCCGAACCGCGCAGCCGTAGCCGGGACGGTTCGAGAAGATAGTTCGCATTACTCACGATCCGTAGGATCGCACAAACGCCGGGACGCGCTGGCGCGAACCCGGCGTTTCGAGGGTTCAGCAGCCGAGATTGCCCACGAAGAACAGGCACGCGACCTTGGCGTTCACCGACGCGGAGATGGTGGACGAGCCGCTGGAGGTGTATTCCTCGGCTACCGGAGCCGTCGTGGACTCCGTGGCGGGCTCGAGTCGCAGCGGAGCCGCACTCGCGACGGCTGCGCCGCTGCTGAGAGCGGCACAGAAGGCCAGGGTCGCGGTGGTGCCGCGCAGCGCCCCGCGGACGGTGTTGTTGTGCATGGAACAGCTCCTCACTCGTTAACTCGGTCGATCACACACAGACGCCCGACTCAGGGCAGGCGCCAGTCAACCGGTTCGGCCCCCAGTTCGTCGAGTAGTTCGTTCACTCGCGAGAAGGGGCGGGAACCGAAGAACCCACGAGACGCCGACAGCGGCGACGGATGCGCGGACTCGATGTAGGGCACCTCGGACTCGGTCAGCAACGGCTTGAGCGTCGCCGCGTCGCGGCCCCACAGGATCGCGACCAACGGCTCGTCCCTGGCGACCAAGGCGCGGATCGCCTGCTCGGTGACCGCCTCCCACCCCTTGCCGCGGTGCGAGGCAGGCTTGCCGGGCGACACGGTGAGCACTCGGTTCAACATCAGCACACCCTGGTCCGACCACGGGCTCAGATCGCCACAGGACGGCGTCGGGTGACCGAGATCCTTGCTGTATTCGGCGAAGATATTGGACAGGCTGCGCGGGATCGGCGAAACATCCGGCGCCACAGAGAAACTCAGCCCCATCGGGTGACCGGGCGTCGGATACGGATCCTGGCCGACGACCAGCACGCGCACCGCGTCGAACGGACGCTGGAAGGCTCGCAGAACGTTGTCACCGGACGGTAGGTAGCCACGGCCTTCCGCGTTCTCGGCACGAAGGAAATCGCCCATGGCGGTAATCCGATCCGCCACCGGCTCGAGTGCCTTTGCCCATCCCGGATCCATGATTTCCGACAGTGGTTTCGCGCCCATGACCGCACAACTTAGCGTGGTCGGCCGTCGGATGACGAGTCCGCCCCACGGAACGATTCCCACCCGCCGTCGCCGGTCTGCGCCACACCGTCGACGGTAAGCCCGCGACCGGCCAGAACCCGCCCGATCGCGACCCATCCAGGGGGAAGCGCCCCGTCCGGCGCCCAGGTGCCCGCGAAGGCATGGTCCTCTCCGCCGGTCAGGATCCATTGCGCCGCATCGGCATCCAGCCGTGCGGCGATCGGTTCCAGCGCGGGGTCGCGCAGGGCCGCCGAATCCAGATCGATGGCCACGCCCGAGGCCGACGCGATGTGCCCCAGATCCGCGAGCAGTCCGTCGGACACGTCGGTCAGCGCGTGCAGGCCGATGCCGGGCGCTCCGGTCCCGAAGTCCTCGTCGAGCGTGACCGGTGCGGACGACTCGGTAGCCGAGGTCCCGGAGGAGCCAGGCGCTCCCGAATCGAGGCGTGCGGTCGCGGCATCTCCGGCAGTTACCTCGGATGTGGTATCGGTTCGGGACGAGACGGGCTGCGCCTCAGACGGATTCGATCCTCCGCGCCGCCCGCGCCCAAGCGCGTCCAACACGAGCGCGTACGGCGGCTGCGGAACGCGATGGGCGGCAAGCGCTTCCGCGACCTCCGGTCCGGTCGCTCCGGCGGTGAAGGCGGCCAGTCCCGCGGCCGACCAGCCGAGGCGGCCCGCCACCGCGACGACATCGCCCACGCGGGCGCCCGCTCGAGTGACCGGCGCGCCGCGGCCCGGATCACCGAAGGCGGTGACGGAGACGACCAGTTCGCGGCTGCGAACCAGATCGCCGCCCGCGATGGACGCGCCCGCCCTGGCGGCCTCGGCCCACATGCCGTCCGCGAGTCCGTCGATCACCTCGAGCGGGGTGTCGGCCGGGCAGCCGAGCGCGACGACGAACGCGGTCGGCGTCGCCCCCATGGCGACCACGTCGGCGGCGTTCTGCGCGATCGCCTTGCGGCCGACGTCCTCGGGGCTGGACCAGTCCAGCCGGAAGTGCCGGTCCTGCACGAGCATGTCGGTGGTGACCACGAAACGGCCGTCCGGCGCCGCGACCAGCGCCGCGTCGTCACCCGGGCCGAGCAGCACACCCGGCGCCTGGACGCGACCCGCGTTGATGCGCTCGATCAGCGCGAACTCGCCCAGTTCACGCACTGTCCTCGGGGCACTGCTGGCGCTGATGACCGATCCTTTCCGGCGCGCTGCTTGCTGGAATGAGCCCGACGGTACCCTTTCGGGGGCACTCGAGTACCAACGGCCTTGCGGCGCGGCAGCGACGACGCGCGGAGAAGAAAGGATCGGTGAGCATGGCGGCGGATTCGTCGGACCGTGATTCGGCGGAGCCCGAGCACGAACGCACCGATGCCACGGATCCCGGGAGCGCCCCGAAGGAGCCCGCGGCGACGGACAATGCGGCCGATCGCCCACAAGCCGCCGACTCGGACGCGCGGACCACTCCTTCCCTGTCGAAGAGCGAGGACAGCGCGAAAGCGGATACCGATACCGGCGAGCCGGACAGCCGCCCCGCGTCGTCCCCGGCACACCAGTACCCGCCCGCGCTCATCGCGACCGCCGTGGCGCTTCCGGTCGTGCTGGTCGTCGCGGTGCTCGTCGCCGCCGTACTCGCGCACCGCGCGCCCGTCGAGCGCGAACCGCTGGTGCTCGGCCCTGTCCCGGCTCCGGCTGCGGAGGGCCCGGCCTGCGCGGCCTTGCTGCCCGCCTTGCCCGCGGACCTGGGTGATTTCACGAAATCGACGCTGGTCGAGCCCGCTCCGCCCGCCACCCGCGCATGGCAGCGCGCCGACGGCGGCGACGCGATCGTGCTGCGCTGCGGGCTGGATCGACCGCTGGAATTCAACCGCGCCTCGCCGCTGCAGATCGTGAACGGCGTGCAGTGGTTCGAGGTCCGTGACCAGGCCGCCAAGGCGAGCACGTGGTTCGCCGTCGACCGTGGGACCTACGTCGCCCTCACCGTCCCCGACGGCTCCGGTCCGACACCGCTGCAAGAAGTCTCCGACACCATCACCGCCAACCTCCCGGCCCAGCCGATCGACCCGGGACCGCTGCCCAACTGACTCCGAGTAGTCGCGCGCCGATCACCTGGGGCGCACCCGACGACGGCAGGCCCTAACGCAACCCGGTACCGCGAACGAGCGCGGTCTCGATCAGCGTGGAGACGAGTGCGGCATAGTCGATGCCGGTGGCCTCCCACATGCGCGGATACATGGAGATGGCGGTGAATCCCGGCATCGTGTTGATCTCGTTGATCACCGGCCCCTGCTCGGTGACGAAGAAATCGACCCGCGCCAGTCCCTGGCAGTCGAGAGCCCGGAAGGCGCGCACGGCCAATTCCCGGATCTGGTCGGACACCTCGTCGTCCAGTTTCGCGGGAACGTCGAATTCGCAGACGTCGTCGAGGTACTTCGTATCGAAGTCATAGAAGGCGGGTCCGTCGACGGTGACGCCGGTCTCCGGCATCCGGATCTCCGCCACCACGCTCGCCGCGACCCGGCCGTCCGGGTATTCCAGGACCCCGCACTCCACCTCGCGCCCGACGATGCCCGCTTCGACGATCATCTTCGGATCGTGCGCGCGCGCCGCGGCGATGGCCGCGTCCAGCTCGTTCCAGTCGGTGACTCGGGTGATGCCGATCGACGAGCCGCCGCGGGCCGGTTTGACGAACACGGGCAGGCCCAGGCGCAGCCGGTCTTCCTCGGTGACCGTCTCGGCGCCGGGCCGCAACACCACCTGCGTGCCGATCGGCAGCCCCTCCGCCGCGAGCAGTTTCTTGGTGAATTCCTTGTCCATGCCCGCGGCGCTGGCCAGCACGCCGGGGCCGACGTAGGGAATTCCGGCGAGTTCCAGCATCCCTTGCAAGGTGCCGTCCTCGCCGAACGGTCCGTGCAGGATCGGGAACACCACATCGACCGAGCCGAGCGCCGCGCTGGGATCGTCGAGCGCGATCAGCGCCCCGGGGCGGCTCGGGTCCGCGGCCAGGGTCAATGCCGTGCCGGTGGCGTCCACCGACGGCAGTGCGCGATCGTGGATGCCGAGCGCGGCCACCTCCGAACCGCCGAGCACCCAGCGGCCTTCCGTAGTGATGCCGATCGGCACGACCTCGTACTTCTCCTGATCCAGGTGACGAAGCACGCTACCGGCCGATACGCAGGACACGGCGTGCTCGTTACTGCGCCCGCCGAACACCACAGCCACCCTGATCCGGTTCGTCATGCCCCGAACCGTACCCGTTTCGATACGCACCCCCACCGCTGACCGTCCCGGACACTCCCGCCCGGGGCGGAGCGGGCTCACTCGGGCTTCATCCGCCGCCCGAGCAGGTTGCCGACGGCTTCGCGCACGGAGAGCCCTTCGTGACAGACCTGATGCACCGCGGTGGTCAGCGGCATCTCGACGCCGTGCCGCTCGGCCAGCGCGCGCACCGATGTGCAGGACTTCACACCCTCGGCGACCTGGCCATGAGTGGCCGACTGGGCGGCCTCCATGGATCCGCCCGCGCCGAGCACGTGCCCGAACGACCGGTTGCGCGACAACGGGGAGGTACAGGTGGCGACCAGGTCTCCGACGCCGGCCAGACCCGCGAGCGTCACCGGCTCCGCGCCGAGGGCCACCCCGAGCCGGATGATCTCGGCGAGACCCCGGGTGATCAGGCTGGCGATCGAGTTGTCGCCGAGCCCCATTCCCGACGCGATGCCGCAGGCGAGCGCGATGACGTTCTTGCACGCGCCACCGATCTCGCAGCCGACCACGTCGGTGTTGGTGTAGGGACGGAAGTATCCGGTCGCGCAGGCGTGCTGCACCGCCACCGCGCGATCGTTGTCCGAGCAGGCGACCACGGTCGCGGCAGGCTGGCCCACCGCGATCTCGCGCGCCAGGTTCGGTCCGGACAGCACCGCGATCCGGCTCGGATCGGCCCCGGTGACCTCCTCGATCACCTGGCTCATCCGCAGCAGCGTCCCGGTCTCGATGCCTTTCGCCAGACTCAGCAGCGTGGCGTCGCCCGGGATCAACCCCTTCCACTCCGCGAGGTTGGCCCGCAGCGACTGCGACGGCACCGCCAGCACGACGATGTCCGCTCCGTCCAGCGCCACCGCCGGGTCGTGGGTGGCCGCGACCGGTGGCAGCGGAATATCCGACAGGTAATCGGGATTGCGATGTTCGGAGGCCAGCGTCGCGGCGACCTCGGGCCGCCGGGCCCAGATCGTGACCTCGGTTCCCGCTTCCGCCAACACCTTCGCGAACGCGGTGCCCCACGATCCCGCGCCCAGCACTGCCGCCCTCGTCATCAGCTCAATATGCCATGGAAGGATTGCTCGCATGCGCCCGCACGCCGTGCATGCCGTGATCGCGGTCAAGAGCCTCGATCAGGCCAAGAGCCGACTGGCCGACCGGCTGCGCCCGGAGCACCGGGCCCGGCTGGTGTTGGCCATGCTCGCCGACACCGTGACCGCCACCGCGGCGGTCGGCGAGGTCGTATCGGTCACCGTGGTCACGCCCGACCCCGCCGTCGCGGACCTGGCCCGCACGTTGGGCGCGGAAGTCCATCCGGAACCGCGTCCGCCGCACGCCGACGGGCTCAACACCGCGCTCGCCGCCACCGCCGCCGCGCTGCGCGGCGCGCACGGCCCGATCGATCTGCTCGCTTTGCAGGCGGATCTGCCCGCGTTGCGCCCGGAAGAACTGTCGGACATGCTCGCCGCCGCCCCGCGCGGGTTGCGCTCGATCGTGATCGATCACGAGGGCAGCGGCACCGCCGCGCTCGTGGTTCGCGACCCGGTCGCCGCGCTCGATCCCCGTTTCGGCCCCGGGTCGGCCCGCAGCCATATCGACGCGGGCGCGGTCGATCTCACCGGGGACTGGCCGGGCCTGCGCTTGGACGTCGACACCCCCGCCGACCTGGACCGCGCGGTGGCACTCGGGGCCGGAAACGCGACGCGTGCTGTCCTGCACGACATCGGCTGGCCGGGCGGCGTTCACGAACACGTTCCACACGTGTGCTAGCCGGTCGCCATGGTGGCGTGAGACACATGACGATCACGGTCGCGGGATGCACACGACCTCTCCGGTAGGGGATGATCGGTGGCGTGAGCGATACGGAAACCGTCAAGCAGCAGCCGTTGCTTCCCACGCCACCCCCGGCGGCGACACCCCTGTCCGCCGACTCGTCGGCGGCGCGGTTGCCACGCGATCGCTACCTCAATCGCGAATTGAGCTGGCTGGACTTCAACGCCCGCGTGCTCGCCCTCGCCGAGGACGAGTCGCTGCCGTTGCTGGAGCGTGCGAAGTTCCTGGCGATCTTCGCGTCCAATCTCGACGAGTTCTACATGGTGCGGGTGGCCGGGCTGAAACGCCGCGCCGAGACCGGCCTGCTGGTGCGCTCGGCCGACGGCCGCTCCCCCGGCGAGCAGTTGGAACTGATCGCCGCGCGCACCCAGGAGATCGCGGTGCGGCATGCCCGCGTCTTCCTCGACAGCGTGCTGCCCGCGCTGACCGCCGAGGGCATCGCGATCATCGACTGGAGCGACCTGGACGAGGACGAACGCGGGCGCCTTTCGGGTTACTTCCAGGATCAGGTCTTCCCGGTCCTCACCCCGCTCGCGGTCGACCCGGCGCATCCCTTCCCCTACATCAGCGGGCTGAGCCTCAACCTCGCGGTGACGGTGAAGGATTCCGCGACCGGCGGCGAGCACTTCGCTCGCGTCAAGGTCCCTGACAATGTCGACCGGTTCGTCCGCGTGCGCCGCACCGAATCCGGCTCCCCGATCGCCGCTTTCCTGCCGATGGAAGCGCTCATCGCCGCGCACCTGGATCTGCTGTTCCCCGGCATGGACGTGGTCGAGCACCACTCGTTCCGGATCACCCGCAACGCGGACTTCGAAGTCGACGAGGATCGCGACGAGGACCTGCTCCAGGCGCTGGAGCGGGAACTGGCCCGGCGGCGGTTCGGTTCGCCGGTGCGACTAGAGGTGTCCGACGACATGACCGAGCACATGCTCGATCTGCTCCTACGCGAGTTGGACGTCGACCCCGGCGACGTCATCCAGGTGCCCGGCCTGCTCGACCTGTCCTGCCTGTGGCAGGTGTACGGCGTCGACCGGCCGAATCTGAAGGACCCGCCGTACGTTCCCGCGACCCCGCCCGCGTTCGGCGAGCGCGAGACGCCGCGCAACGTCTTCGCCGCGCTGCGCGAGGGTGACGTGCTGGTCCACCATCCGTACGACTCGTTCTCCACCAGCGTGCAGCGGTTCATCGAACAGGCTGCCGCCGACCCGCAGGTGCTCGCCATCAAGCAGACGCTCTACCGCACCTCCGGTGACTCCCCGATCGTCAACGCGCTGATCGACGCCGCCGAGGCGGGCAAGCAGGTGGTCGCCCTGGTCGAGATCAAGGCGCGCTTCGACGAGCAGGCCAACATCAAATGGGCCCGCGCGCTGGAACAGGCCGGCGTGCACGTGGTGTACGGCCTCATCGGCCTGAAGACCCACTGCAAGACCTGCCTGGTGGTGCGCCGCGAGGGCGCCACCATCCGGCGCTACTGCCACATCGGCACCGGCAATTACAACCCGAAGACCGCGCGCCTCTACGAGGACGTCGGATTGCTCACCGCCGCACCCGAAATCGGCGCCGACCTGACCGACCTGTTCAATTCGCTGACCGGTTACTCGCGGAAAGAGAACTACCGCAATCTGCTCGTCGCCCCGCACAGCGTGCGCTCCGGCATCATCGAGCGCATCCAGCGCGAGACCGATCTGGCGGGGCAGGGTAAGGACGCCCGAATCCGGCTGAAGGCCAACGCCATCGTCGACGAGGAGGTCATCGACGCGCTGTACCGGGCCTCCCAGGCGGGCGTGCCGGTACAGATCGTGGTGCGCAGCATCTGCGGCCTGCGCCCCGGTGTGCCAGGAATGAGCGAGAACATCGAGGTCCGCTCGATCCTCGGCCGGTTCCTGGAGCATTCCCGCATCCTGCACTTCCAGGCGCAGGACGAGTACTGGATCGGTAGCGCCGACATGATGCACCGCAACCTCGATCGCCGGGTCGAGGTGATGGCGCAGGTGAAGGATCCGCGGTTGACCGAACAACTCGGCGTGGTCTTCGACTCGGCTCTGTCGCCGACCACGCGCTGCTGGGTGCTGCAGCCGGACGGCACGTGGCAAGCGTCGCCGGGCGTCTCCGGCGACGGGGACAAGATCAGAGACCATCAGGAATTCTTGATGCGGCTGCGGAGGCCAGATCAGCAGTGAACGCCAAAATGGGGTTCGAACAGGAGGGGGGCCCGATCTGGGATCCCCGCGTCACCGCCAATATCCACGCCGCCGGAGCGGTGCTGTGGCGCGAGTCGTCCTCGGGTGCGATCGAGATCGCGCTCGTCCACCGCCCCAAGTACGAGGACTGGTCGCTGCCGAAGGGCAAACTCGATCCGGGCGAAACCCCGGTGCTGGCCGCGGTCCGCGAAGTCCGGGAGGAAACCGGGCTGGAGAGCAGGCTCGGCCGCTACCTCGGCCACGTGACCTACCCGATCCCCGGCCACCGCAAGCTGAAGCGGGTCGACTATTGGGCCGCCGAACAGGTGGGCGGGGAGTTCACCGTCAACTCCGAGGTGGACGTGCTCAGCTGGCATCCGCTGGATCGGGTGATGGACCAGCTGTCGTATCCGATGGACCGGCAGGTGGTGCGCGCCTTCACCCGACTGCCCGCGCGCACCGACACTCTGCTGTTGGTGCGGCATGCCAAAGCAGGCCGCAGGGACCGCTTCAACGGTCCCGACGAGCAGCGTCCACTCGACCGCGAGGGCGAGGCGCAGGCACAGGCGCTCACGCCGAACCTCTTGGCGTTCGGCGCATCTGAGGTCTATTCGGCTCCACCACTGCGTTGCGTGCAGTCCGTGGCGCCGTTGGCGGAGAAACTCGGTGTCGAAATCATCAAGGAGCCATTGCTTTCCGAGACCGGGTACGCCGAAAACCCGGACGCCGCCCGGAAACGTTTTCGAGCCCTGGTGTCGGACAAAGCCGTTCGTGTCGTCTGCAGTCAGGGCAAGGTGATCCCCGATCTGCTGGGATGGCTGGCCGAACGCGATGGAATCGCGCTGCCGTCGGCGCGCAATCGCAAGGGCAGTGTGTGGGTGCTGTCGTTCGTCGGCCATCGCTTGGTGGCCGCCGACCATCTGGATCGATCGCTGTCAGCCTACGTGGTGCGGTCGGATTAGACCGGCAGGTCCCGCGTCACCGCGCGGGTCGGCGGGCGCCGAGTGGCGGCCACGGCCGTGAGGTCTCGGTAGGCGGACAGCCGAAAACGGCCCCGGGTGTCTCCCGGGGCCGTCTCGACGTTGAGGCGAATGGGCCCAGTCGTGGGGCCACGCATTCAGCGCCGATCCGGCGGTGGCTCGAGATCAGCGGGTTCCGCGAGTCGAGGCCTTCTTGGCCGCGGTCTTCTTCGCGGTGGTCTTCTTGGCGGCAGCGGTGGTGGTCTTCTTGGCCGCCGTGGCCTTGGTGGCCGTCTTCTTGGCCGGAGCCTTCTTCGCGACCGCGGTCTTCTTCGCGGGCGCCTTCTTCGCAGCGGTCTTCGTAGCGGTCGTCTTGCGCGCGGTGGTCTTCGCCGGAGCCTTGGCGGCGGCCTTGCGGGCCGTCGTCTTGGCGGGCGCCTTGGTCGGCGTCGACTTCTTGGCGGCGGTCTTCTTGGCCGCCGTCTTCTTCGCCGCCGCCTTCTTCGCCGACACCGGCGCATTCACCCCGCGCTTGACGGCGGGCCCGGTCGCGGCCAGTTTCTGCTTACCCGCGATCACCGCCTTGAACTGAGCGCCGGGACGGAACGCGGGCACCGAAGTGGGCTTGACCTTCACCGTTTCGCCGGTACGCGGGTTCCGTGCGACGCGAGCCGCACGCTTACGCTGTTCGAACACACCGAATCCGGTGATAGTGACGCTCTGACCCTTGTGCACCGCGCGCACGATGGTGTCGACCACATGCTCGACTGCCGCGGTGGCCGTGCGCCTGTCCGTACCCAACTTTTCGGTCAGAACGTCGATCAGTTCCGCCTTGTTCATTGAATCCTCCGCAGACTAATGGCCCGTCGTCGGACCGACTAGGTACCACGGTAAACCCACTTTGGGCAAGAGTCTATGTGCCACGCCAAAATTCATGTGGTTTAGCACACGTCCAGCTACCGCAACTTAGGGTGTCCAGCTAACCGGCGGGGGTGATTACGTCTGCGAAATATGTGCTGGCAGGGTAGTGGGTTTCCATGTTGGCCTTGCCTTTTCGAACCGGGCGATCGCGTCCTCCCGGCGCAGCGTCAGGCCGATGTCATCCAATCCTTCCAGCAGACGCCACCTGGTGTAGTCATCAATATCGAACGGCAACACGACGGTTCCGGCCGTCACCGTGCGCGCCTCGAGGTCCACAACCAATTCCAAGCCGGGCTGTTCCTCGAGCAACTTCCAGAGCATTTCGACATCGTTCTGTGACATCTGAGCGGCGACCAGACCGCCCTTGCCCGCATTGCCGCGGAAGATGTCGGCGAACCGGGATGAGATGACCACCCGAAAGCCGTAGTCCGACAGCGCCCAAACGGCGTGCTCACGCGACGATCCCGTACCGAAATCCGGACCCGCCACCAAGACACTACCCCTGTTGTAAGGCGCGATGTTCAGAATGAAGTCGGGATCGGTGCGCCATGCGGCGAACAACCCGTCCTCGAATCCGGTCCGCGTCACCCGCTTGAGGTAGACCGCCGGGATGATCTGATCGGTATCGACATTGGAGCGGCGCAGCGGCACCCCGATGCCCTTGTGCACAGTGAAGGCTTCCATAACGAATCTCCTGGGTTTGATTGAGGGAATCGGGGCCGGTCAGTCCAGATCCGCAGGCGATGACAGAGTTCCACGGACCGCCGTCGCGGCCGCTACGAGGGGAGAAACGAGGTGCGTACGGCCGCCTTTGCCCTGCCTGCCCTCGAAGTTGCGGTTCGAGGTGGACGCGCAACGCTGGCCGGGCTCGAGCTGGTCCGGATTCATTCCCAGGCACATTGAGCAGCCGGCTTGCCGCCATTCGGCGCCCGCCGCAGTGAAAATCTCCCCGAGTCCTTCTTTTTCCGCCTGTGCGCGAACCCGCATCGAGCCCGGTACAACCAGCATTCGCACGCCATCGGCGACATGACGTCCCTTCAAAATCCCGGCCACCGCACGCAAATCTTCAATGCGTCCGTTGGTGCACGAGCCGACGAATACGGTGTCGATCGGCACTTGTCGAAGCGGAGTACCCGGCTCCAAGTCCATGTAACGCAGAGCTTTCTCCGCGGACTCGCGAGCCACCTCGTCGGCAATGGCGGCGGGGTCGGGCACCGCCTCACCCAGCGGGGCGCCTTGACCCGGGTTGGTGCCCCAGGTGACGAACGGAGTCAGCTCGGAGGCGTCGATGTGCACCTCGGCGTCGAAAACAGCGCCCTCGTCGGTCTTCAGCGCCTCCCAGGCGGCCACCGCGGCGTCCCAATCGGCTCCCTGCGGCGCGTGCGGCCGTCCTTTGAGGAATTCGTAGGTGGTCTCGTCCGGCGCGATCATGCCTGCCCGCGCGCCCGCTTCGATGGACATGTTGCAGATCGTCATTCGGGCCTCCATCGACATGGCCCGGATGGCCTCGCCGCGGTACTCCAGGACGTAGCCCTGGCCGCCGCCGGTGCCGATCTTCGCGATGACGGCCAGGATCAGGTCCTTGCTCGTCACGCCGGGCGGCATGACGCCGTCCACCGTGATCGCCATCGTCTTGAACGGACGCAGCGAGAGGGTCTGGGTGGCAAGCACATGCTCCACCTCGGAGGTGCCGATGCCCATCGCCAGCGCCCCGAACGCGCCGTGCGTCGAGGTGTGGCTGTCGCCGCAGACCACGGTCGTGCCCGGCTGGGTCAGGCCAAGCTGCGGCCCGACCACGTGCACGATGCCCTGGTCCAGGTCGCCCATCGGGTGCAGCCGCACACCGAATTCCGCGCAGTTGCGCCGCAGCGTCTCCACCTGGGTGCGCGAAATCGGGTCGGCGATCGGCTTGTCGATATCGATCGTCGGAACGTTGTGGTCCTCGGTCGCGATCGTGAGATCGGGCCGTCGCACCGGCCTGCCCGCTGCACGCAGTCCGTCGAAGGCCTGCGGGCTGGTCACCTCGTGGACGAGATGCAGGTCGATGTAGATCAGGTCCGGTTCGCGCGAGGCACCCTCGCCCTCCCCGCGAGCGACGACGTGCTGGTCCCATACCTTCTCGGCCAGCGTGCGCGGTTCGGCCATTGTCGATCACCTTTCGGACGAAGCAGCCGTTCCGCGATCTGGACTCCGACGCGGCGACGGTTGCACAAGTTGGGATAGCTGCGCCTGGTCCGAACGCCGAGAGGAAGGATCCGTGGAGGTGGATTTCTCAACATCCGAGACGCTAGTATCGTTCTATGAGACAGCATAGCGGCATCGGCGTCCTCGACAAAGCAGTGGCGGTCCTGTACGCCGTAGCCGAGCATCCCTCGGGTCTCAACGAGCTGTGCGCGCGCACCGGTCTGCCCCGCGCCACCGCACACCGTCTCGCCGTCGGCTTGGAAGTGCATCGCCTGCTCGCGCGCGACAGCAACGGCACCTGGCGGCCGGGCCCTGCCCTCGCCGAGCTCGCGACCAGCGCGAACGATCCACTGCTCGAGGCCGCGTCGGCCATCCTCCCCCGGCTGCGCGAGATCACCGGCGAGAGCGTCCAGCTGTACTGCCGCGACGGCAACGCCCGCGTCTGCGTCGCGGCGCTGGAACCTCCCGTGGGACTGCGCGACACCGTGCCGATCGGGGCGCGGCTGCCGCTCACCGCGGGGTCGGCGGCCAAAGTACTGCTGGCGTGGGCCGACCCGGAACTACAGCGCACCATCCTGGCCGACGCGGTGTTCGGCGAACGCGCGCTGGCCGAGGTGCGCAAGCGCGGGTGGGCGCAGAGCGCGGCCGAGCGTGCGGCAGGCGTGGCCAGCGTCTCCGCGCCGGTGCGCGACGCGGGCGGCGCCGTGGTCGCGGCCGTGTCGGTGTCGGGACCGATCGATCGGATGGGCCGCAGGCCGGGCGCGCGGTGGGCGGCGGATCTGGTCGCCGCGGCCGAGGCGCTGCACAAGCGCCTGTAACCTGTTTCAGTCCGGACTCTCTAGAGTTGCCCCATGGGAGTCAATCAACGGGCACAGATCGTGATGTCCGACACCGAGATCACCGAGTTCCTGCAGCGCAGCCGGATCGCGACGCTGGCGACCATCGGACCGAAGGGCACGCCGCACCTGACCGCGATGTGGTACGCGCTCATCGACGGCGAGATCTGGTTCGAGACCAAGGCCAAATCGCAGAAGGCGGTGAACCTGCGCCGCGATCCTCGGGTCACCTGCATGGTCGAGGCGGGCGACACCTACGACCAACTCCGGGGCGTGTCGATCGAGGGCCGCGCCGAGATCATCGATGACGCCGAGAAACTCTTCGCCGTCGGCGTGAGCGTATGGGAGCGCTACACCGGCCCCTATGACGAGGAATTGCGCCCCATGGTCGAAGCCATGCTGAACAAGCGGGTCGCCGTACGCGTCGTGCCGGAGCGCACGCGCAGCTGGGATCATCGCAAGCTCGGCCTTCCGGCGATGCCGCTGGGCGGCAGCACCGCGCAGGCACTCGACTGACCGGCCCGAACGCGATCGGGCCGCGCGACGCGCGCGAAATCCAACTGACACAACCGCCTCGCACGGGCTAGCGTCGGGTGTTCGACAGCAATCGGCCGGGCACCGCCGCCCGCGAGGACGCGGCGCGCGGCCGCGACGACGAGGAGCAGCGATGGCGGATTCGGGTAAGTCCAACGGCGCCGACGAGGTGAAGCGCAAGTTCCGGGAAGCACTGGAGCGCAAGAACCAGCAGAACGCCCGCACGGCCGACCACCTCGACGGACGGTCGAAGGCGTCCTCGGCGCACTCCGCGGTCGGCCACAAGCGGGAATTCCGGCGCAAGAGCGGATAGTCCGCACAGTCGGCGAAAGCCCTCCAGCAAGATCGCTGGAGGGCCTTTCTTTTGCCGCTCGCCCCCGCGACCGGCACGGCCCGGCGGCCAATTTGCGTCCGTCCCCCGCGACCGGCGCGGCCCGGCGGCCGATTTGCGCCCGTCCTCCGCGACCGGCGCGACCCGGCGGCAGATTTGCGTCCGTCCGCTGCCACCGGCGCAGCCGGGCCGCTCATTTGCCCCCATCTCCCGCGAACGGCTCGGCTGGACTGCCGGACTCACCGGGACGGCTCGAACAGTCCCGCACCTGGAAGACCTGGCACGGGCAATTCGGCGCCACCGCCGCACTGCCCGATCCTGCCGGTGGGCGATCCTGACCGTCCGCACAGGCGGCTCCGACGCTCTCTGCCGTGCGATCCGGGTCATCGCCGGATCGAGACTCGGGCCGACTGCCGCAGCATGCGAATCGGTCCACATGAGCACGTCGCATGGGATGCCGCGCTGCCTTCGATGACTCGGCGGGGCTCCCACGGTGGGACGGGACCTAGCTGGTACCCGCCGAATACCTGGATCGTGGCCCCTTCATACGGAGCCGGACAGCGCCGACGGAGTTCAGCGCGAACCCGATCGGCCGAGAGTGAGATACGGCACAGTCAGTAGTTCAGGCGAGGTACCACCAAAGACAGGCCGAGCTTCCGAAGAGATCCACCACCCGGCAAGACCCGGATCCGCCACCGACCACACCACCGGACCACGACCATCCAGACGGGGCGAAGCCCGCGCCGGGGGTCCGGGGGCGAAGCCCTCCGGGCGGGGGTGTGGAGGTTGCCCCCACAAGACACTGGGAAACGAGAAAGGCCCATGCTCCATGAGCATGGGCCTTTCCCTCGTGTAGCCCCGACGGGATTCGAACCCGCGCTACCGCCTTGAGAGGGCGGCGTCCTAGGCCGCTAGACGACGGGGCCAGGACTGCTTCTCGCTGTCGCGAGGAGCGCCGTGGTTGATCTTTCGATCAGGAGGCTCGGCTAGTTTATCTGGCCGAGGCCCGGCGACCAAATCGCCAGGTGCTGAGGGATTTCGGCCGCGAACCGAAGTCTTACAACACACTCCGCTGGGGTACCAGGACTCGAACCTAGAATGGCTGAACCAGAATCAGCTGTGTTGCCAATTACACCATACCCCAATGACCAGGTCGTTCAGCCTCGCGTCTGGGTGACTCGAGACCGTGTTCCGGGCCGAGAAGAAGAGTACCAAACGGCTACGGGTTAACTACAAATCGCCTGGTCAAAGCCATATTTTCAGCCTTCGGAGCCGGTCTGGGCGGTCTCCTTCCAGTCCAGCGCCGCGCGCAGCCGGTCCAAGGTGAGGTCGCGGCCGAGCAGTTCCAGGGATTCGTACAGCGGCGGGCTGATATGCGATCCGGTGATCGCGACCCGCACCGGAGCGAAGGCTTTGCGCGGTTTCAGCCCGAGATCATCGATCAGCGCCTTTTTCAGTGCCGCTTCGATCGCTTCGGTGGTCCACTCGGTCAACGGCTCCACGGCGGCAATAGCGGCCTGCAATACCGGAGCCGCGTCGGGACCGAGATTCTTGGCCCCCGCGGCCGGGTCGATCGCGAACTCCTCCGCGGGTCCGAACAAGAAACGCAGAAGGTCCCAAGCGTCGGACAAGACGACAATCCTGGTCTGCACGAGTTCCGCCGCCGCGGCGAACACCTTTTCATCGATTTCGGCGCCGATATGGCCGTGTCCGGTGAGATACTCCCGCAGCCGGTGGGCAAAATCACCCGGAGCCAGCAATCGGATGTGCTCGGCGTTGAGGGCGTCCGCCTTCTTCTGGTCGAATCGGGCCGGATTCGAATTCACTTTCGAAATGTCGAAGGCCTCGACCATCTCCGCCATGGAGAACACGTCGCGGTCCTCGGACAGGCCCCAGCCGAGTAGCGCGAGATAATTCAGCAAACCCTCGGGGATGAACCCGCGGTCGCGATGGGCGAACAGATTCGACTCCGGATCACGCTTGGACAACTTCTTGTTGCCCTGACCCATCACGAACGGCAGATGGCCGAACTCGGGAGTGAAATCGGCGACCCCGATCCGGCGCAGCGCGGCGTACAGCGCGAGCTGGCGGGGAGTGGAGGAGAGCAGGTCCTCGCCGCGCAGTACGTGGGTGATCCGCATCAGCGCGTCGTCGACGGGGTTGACCAGCGTGTACAGCGGCTGGCCGTTGCCGCGGGTGAGCGCGAAGTCCGGGACGCTGCCCGCCTTGAAGGTGGTCTCCCCGCGCACCAGATCGTTCCAGGACAGGTCTTCTTCGGGCATCCGCAGCCGGACGACGGCGGGGCGCCCCTCGGCCCGGTACGCCTCGATCCGCTCCGGCGTCAGGTCGCGATCGTAGTTGTCGTAACCGAGCTTCGGATCGCGTCCCGCGGCGCGATGACGGGCCTCGACTTCCTCCGGCGTGGAGAACGATTCGTACGCCTCACCGGCCTCCAGCAAACGCCGAACAACGTCCTGGTACAGTTCTTTTCGTTGCGACTGGCGATATGGCGCGTAAGGGCCGCCGACCTCCGGCCCCTCGTCCCAGGTGAGGCCGAGCCAGCGCAGCGCGTCGATAATCGCCCGGTAGGATTCCTCGGAATCCCGTACGGCATCGGTGTCTTCGATTCGAAAGACGAATGCGCCACCGAGGTGGCGGGCGTAGGCCCAGTTGAACAGCGCCGTCCGGATCAGGCCGACGTGCGGCGTTCCGGTCGGTGACGGGCAGAATCGGACCCGTACTTCAGTCATGGCTCTCTTTCGATCAGCGTTTGGCGGCAACGGGATTGGTGAGGGTTCCGATGCCCTCGACGGTCACCGACACCTGCTGGCCCTCCCGCATCGGGCCGACGCCCTCGGGGGTGCCGGTGAGGATGACGTCACCGGGCAGCAGTGTCATCACGGTGGTGATCCACTCGATGAGCTTCGGAATGTCGTGCAGCAGAAGCGAAGTGCGGCTGCGCTGACGCACTTCACCGTCGAGCTCGGTGACGAGCTCCAGATCCGAAGGGTCCAGGGAGGTTTCGATCCACGGACCGAGCGGGCAGAACGTGTCGTAGCCCTTGGCCCTGGTCCACTGTCCGTCGTGGCGCTGCTGGTCGCGAGCGGTCACATCGTTGGCGGCGGTGTAACCCAGCACCACGTCCAGCGCGCGGCCGGCGGGCACGTCCTTGCAGGGGCGGCCGACGACGATCGCCAGCTCCCCTTCGTAGTCGACCTGAGATGAGCTGGGCGGCAGGATGATCGGGGCGTTCGGCCCCACGATCGCGGTGTTCGGCTTGAGGAAGATCACCGGGTCGGCGGGCGCGGGACCACCCATCTCGGCGGCGTGGGCGGCGTAGTTCTTGCCGACGCAGACCACCTTGCTGGCCAGGATCGGCGCGAGCAGCCGCACGTCGGCCAGCGGCCAGCTGCGGCCGGTGAACGTCGGTGTGCCGAACGGGTGTTCCGCGATCTCCTTGGCCACGCTGTCGCTTCCGTCGCCTTCGATGCTGACGAAAGCGACTCCATCGGGACTGGCAACTCGACCTAGACGCATGCCCGGAGTCTATCGACCCACCGTCACCTGCTCGAACGCGCCCGACCGGGTGGTACGGAATCCGCCCGGATCCGGCGGCGGCGCGCGCTGTGAGCAGCCCGACAGCCGCAACCGTCGAATCGAGCAGCCGCCGGGTGTACCGTGAGCAGCGAGTTCATAAAATGGGAATTGTATCCCAAATAATGAGATTCCGAGGTGAGGCCGATGGCGACCGTAACGCAGATCGACGAGGTTCGGCGCTGGTCCATGCTCGGTCTCGGCGTGTTCGCCCAGGCCTCCAGCGCGGTCTTCATCCACGGCGTCCCGTTCCTGCTGCCCGCGCTGACCGACCGCGGCTTGCCGCTGGCGACGGCGGGCCTGCTGGTGGCCATGCCCACCGTCGGGCTGGTGTGCACCCTGATCGCGTGGGGTTATCTGGTGGACCGGATCGGCGAACGCAAGGTGCTGGTCGGTGGTCCGCTGCTGATGCTGGCGGCGGGCTGCGCCGCCGCGGCGACGACGAACGACATCGCCCTCGGCGCGCTGCTGTTTCTCGGGGGCGTCGGGGCGGCCAGCACGAACGGCGCGAGCGGCCGGGTGATCGTCGGCTGGTTCCCGCCGCAGCGGCGCGGGCTGGCGATGGGCATCCGGCAGACCGCGCAGCCGCTGGGCGTCGGTGTCGGCGCGCTGGCGATTCCGGCCGTCGCCTCCGCCCACGGTGTACCCGCGGCCATTCTCGTTCCCGCGCTCATGGCGGGTGTGGCGGCCATGGGTTGTCTGGCCGGCATCGTGGACCCCCCGCGTCCCGATCGCGCCGCCGCCGATCCGGCGTTGCGTGCCAATCCCTATCGCGACAACGCCATGCTGTGGCGCATCCATCTGGTCTCGGTTCTGCTCGTCGTCCCGCAGGGCACCGTGTGGACGTTCGCGCTGCTGTGGTTGCACCGGGATGTCGGCTGGTCGTTGGCAGCGGCGGGTGCGCTGGTGACCGTTACGCAGATCCTCGGCGCGCTGGGCCGCATCGGTGCGGGCGCGTGGTCGGATCGGGTCGGCAGCCGGATGGGCCCGCTGCGCACGGTGGCCGTCGCCGCCGTGCTGTCGATGACCGCGCTGGCCCTGACCGCGTCGATCCACTGGTGGTGGGCCGCCATTCCGCTGCTGATCGCCGCGTCCGTGATCACCGTCTCCGACAACGGCTTGGCCTTCACCGCGGTCGCCGAGATCGCGGGTCCGTACTGGAGCGGCCGGGGCCTCGGCATCCAGAACACGGGGCAGAACCTCGCGATGGCCGCGGTTCCGCCCGTGTTCGGCGCCCTGATCACCGCGAGCGGCTTCCCCGCCGCTTTCCTCTTGGCCGCGGTCTCGGCCGTCGCGGCGGTCCCGCTGGTTCCCCGCGACCCAGCCTAGGTTCGCGCGTCGAAGGATTGCCGGGTCGCGGCACAGGGCCGTACTCCGCGTGCAGATCGCCCGGACGATCTCGACTCGATGGCGCTGTGTCACCTGAATTCGGTGACACAGCGCTGGTCGAGCGCGCCGCGTCGGAGTCTGGCGGTAGGCGGGTACACCCGGGTTCCGCTGCCATCACCCGCCTCTGGACAAGGCCGCACCGCACGGTCGATCCAGGACGGGTCTCGTCCTCGCCGATCACCGGAACTCGGTAGGCGGCGCCGGTCGGGCGCGAGGCAAGCCGAGCCTCGCGGTGGGGGCCGCACCCCGAGCAGCGAATGTAGTCGCCAGTACCTCGCGTGATCCGCGCCGCCGTCGGTCGGCGCATATCAACAAGCCACGTCGCGCCGAGGTCGTGCAGTAGGCGGGCCGCTCGGCAATGTCCCCTACTGCCTCGGAGATCGGTCGACCAGGCCGGCGCGCGAGTCCGAACAGGCGCTGGCGGGGCGGACGGCTGAACGCGAAAGGTCCCGCTGCCGGAGTGTGGCAGCGGGACCTGCCTGTGCGACGGTCAGAGAGTGGCCGCGATGCGGTCGCCGATTTCCACGGTCGACGCCGTGCCGGAGCGAGACTCGAGGTCCTTCGCGACCGCCGACTCGATGCGCGCGGCCTCCTCGGCGGCGCCGAGGTGGTTGAGCAGCAGGGCGACCGAGAGGATGGCCGCGGTCGGGTCGGCCTTGGACTGGCCCGCGATGTCGGGGGCGCTGCCGTGCACCGGCTCGAACATGCTCGGGTTCGTGCCGGACGCGTCGATGTTGCCGCTGGCGGCGAGGCCGATGCCACCGCTCACGGCGGCGGCCAGGTCGGTGATGATGTCGCCGAAGAGGTTGTCGGTGACGATCACGTCGAACCGGCCCGGGTCGTTGACCATGTGGATGGTCGCGGCGTCGATGTGCTGGTAAGCCGTTGTGACATCGGGGAACTCGGCCGCGACCTCGTCCACCGTGCGCTGCCACAGCGAGCCGGCGAAGGTGAGCACGTTGTTCTTGTGCACCAGCGTCAGCTGCTTGCGCCGGGCCTGCGCCTTGGCGAAGGCGTAGCGCACCACGCGCTCGATGCCGAAGCGAGTGTTGGTGCTGACCTCGGTCGCCACCTCGTGCGGGGTGCCGACGCGGATCGCGCCGCCGGTGCCGGTGTACGGGCCCTCGGTGCCCTCGCGCACGACGACGAAGTCGATGTCGGGGTTGCCTGCCAGCGGGCTGGTCACGCCCGGGAACAGCTTGGACGGCCGCAGGTTCACGTGGTGGTCCAGCGCGAACCGGGTGCGCAGCAACAGGCCGCGTTCGAGCACGCCACTGGGCACCGACGGATCGCCGATCGCGCCGAGCAGGATCGCGTCGTGCTGCTTCAGTTCGGGCAGCACCGAATCCGGGAGGATCTCGCCGGTCGCGTGGTAGCGGCGTGCACCGAGGTCGTACTCGGTCTTCTCGACGCCGGGCACGACCGCGTCGAGCACCTTGAGCGCCTCGGCGATGACCTCGGGCCCGATCCCGTCGCCCGGGATGACAGCAAGCTTCATGACAAATGCTCCGTTCGATATTGCCGGTCGCGGGCCGCCGCAACGTGCGGCCCGGAGGCGACCGTCGGCATGCGCACGACATTCCGGCCGGGTGACCGCAGCACCGTCACGGTACTCGGCGCGGCCGGATCGCCGAGCACCGGGCGCGCGGCGGGCCTGCGCGCCGACGAAGAGACCGGCATCAGAGTTCCAGTAGCCGGGCGAGGGTTCCGCCGAGGACGCGTTCCCGCACTTCGCCCGAAGCGGTGACGCGTTCCACCGTGGC
>NZ_JBSGEZ010000022.1:0-100351 GCF_053603155.1 Nocardia sp. NPDC004260
GGTCCCATTCCGAACCCGGAAGCTAAGCCTGCCAGCGCCGATGGTACTGCACTCGACAGGGTGTGGGAGAGTAGGACACCGCCGGAACATCCTTTTGTGATAGGGGACCCAGAGTCTGGGTCCCCTATCCGCATTTGAGCACCTGATAGTGCTCCGGCGAACTCGCCGTGCCCGCGCCCCACCGTAGGTGCGTGATTCAATTTGTGGGGATACAGACTTCTCGCGGAACAAAGAAAGGGAGCACCGTGCCGGAACAAAACGACGATCGGAAGCCCTTCCGGCGCGGCACTCCCGATTCCGGGTCCGGCCGGCGAGGCGACAGCCAGGACGCGGGCCGCCGCGGTGGGGGATTCAACCGTCGTGGTGACTCCGGGGAACGCGGCGGCTACGGCAGGCGCGGTGATTCGGGTGGTTACGGTGCACGGGAGGGTTCGTCGTCCGACCGGGGCACTTTCCAGCGCCGCGACAATTCCGGCGGGTCCGATCGTCGCGGAGACAGCGGCGGTTACGACAAGCGCGGCGGCGAGCGCGGTGGATTCGGACGCCGGGATTCCGGCGACCGGCCCGGTGACACCGGTGGTCCTCGTCGCGGCGGTGACGCGCCCAGGCGCGGGAGTTTCCAGCGCCGGGACGAGCCCACGGACCGTGGCGCCGCCGGTCGAGGCGGCCAGGGAGACCGCGGTGGCCCCAAGCGGTACGAGGATTCCGGCGAGCGCGGCGGCTTCAAACGCCGGAGTGATTCCGAAGAACGGCGCGATGAATCGCGGGGTGGTTTTCGCCCGGGCGGCGATTCCGGTAGTCGCGGCGGATTCCGTCGGGGTGATTCCCCGCGCGGTGGATCCGACCGTCGCCGTGACGATTTCGGCGATCGAGGTGATGCCCGCCGCGGCGAAACGGGCGAGCGGGGTGCGTTCAAGCGGCGTGGCGACTACGAGGAGCGCGGTGACGCCGGACGGCGTGGTGAGTCCGGTTTCCAGCGCCGTGACGACGATCGCCGTCGCCAGGGACCGGACCGGGAAGGCCGGCGCGACGTGGGCCGCGAGGCATCGGCACCGCGTGGCGAGGCGCCGCAGGAACGCCGCCGGGGAGGCGAAGGTGCCCGTGTCGGCGGAGGCCGTTCGCTCGACCGCCGCCCGCCGCGGCCGGAAGAACCCGATCTGCCGGATGAGGTGCAAGCGACCGATCTGGACTCGGCAGTGCGGCGGGATCTGCTCAGCTTGGACAAAGGCAACGCGGAGACGGTCGCCCGGCACCTGGTGATGGCGGCGCGTCTCCTCGATGACGACCCCGGGCTTGCTCTCGCGCATGCGAGGGCGGCGCGGCAACGCGCCGGGCGGATCGCGGTCGTGCGCGAGACCGCGGGAGTGGTGGCCTACCACGCCGGTGAATGGGCGGAGGCCTTGTCGGAGTTGCGTACCGCGCGCCGGATGTCCGGTGGCTCGGGGCTGCTCGCGGTCATGGCCGACTGCGAGCGCGGCCTGGGGCGTCCCGAGCGCGCGATCGAACTCGGCCGCAGTGACGAGGCGCGCGCCCTGCGCGGTGACGATGCCGCCGAACTGCGCATCGTCGTGGCGGGCGCGCGCATGGACCTGGGCCAGTACGACCAGGCCGTCGTGACCCTGCAGACCTCTGATCTGGACCCGTCTCGGACGGGCTCGGCCGCGGCCCGCCTCTTCTACGCCTACGCCGACGCCCTGGTCGCCGCCGGCCGAACCGACGAGGGCCTCACCTGGTTCCTGAACGCCGCTTCCGCCGACTTGGACGCGGAGACGGACGCCGAAGAACGCGCCGCCGAACTCACGGGCGACACCGACATCTGAACCTGCGATCGCGGCCTTCGACTGCACGACCTCACCCCCCGTGTCCGGGTCGCTCCCGGTGATACCGAGTCCGGAGCGAATTGCCCGGCGGACGCGGACGTATCGAGGACGAGGCCGCTGGTCGGAAACCGCCGTCGGGGTATGTGATCCGACGTCACGGGAGTGGCTGACGCCACGTCTTTCCGGTCCGCTCGCTGGCGTAGTGTCGGTGTCTCGGACTCGGCGGACGGAGGTCCGCCGGTGATGCGTCGGCGCGGCGCCGATCGGTGACACGGAGTGAGAGTGGTGTGAAGGGACTACGAGAGCGCTACCGAGCCCTGCTGCTGGATCTGGACGGCACGTTGTATCGCGGTCACGCGGTGATCGAAGGGGCGCCGGAAGCATTGGTGGCGGACGGGCAGGCGGACCAGCGGCTGGTGTACGTCACCAACAACGCCAGCCGCGGACCGCAGGTGGTGGCCGCGCATCTGTCCGAACTCGGGTTTCCCGCGTCCACCGACGACGTGGTGACCAGCGCCCAGGCAGCGGCGCGGCTGTTGGCCGAGCGGCTCGACCCGGGTGCGCACGTGCTGGTGGTCGGCACCGACGACTTGGCCGCCGAGGTGGACGGCGTCGGACTGCGGCCGATCCGGCGCTTCGACGGGGACGCGCCCGCCGCTGTCGTGCAAGGACATTCACCCCACACTTCTTGGCCGGACCTCGCCGAAGCCGCCTACGCCCTGCGTGCGGACGCACTGTGGATCGCGGCCAACACCGACCGGACCCTGCCGAACGAACGCGGCCTCGCGCCCGGTAACGGTGCGATGGTCGCGGCGTTGCGCGCCGCCTCCGATCGGGAGCCGATCGTCGCGGGCAAACCGTATCCGCCGCTACTGGAGGACGCGCTCGTCCGGGCCGGTTCCCGCTCCGCTCTGGTGGTGGGCGACCGCCTCGACACCGATATCGAGGGCGCCAACCGTGTCGGTCTGGACTCGTTGCTTGTGCTCACCGGTGTCAGCACGCTGGACGAACTGCGGAAAGCCCCGGACGGGCAGATCCCGACATATGTCGCCGACTCGCTCGACGCCCTCAACCACGCGGTCGTTGCCGCCGAGCCGGAAGCCGATCTCGGTGAGATGCTTCAGCGCAACCCGGGGCGAGCTGTGACGGTCCGCGCGTCCGATTCGGAAATCCGATAGCGTTGACGTCACGATGACTACTCCAACGCCTCGTCCGCACGGCCCCGGTACGGGCGCCGGTGCACCGGGTCCCCGCCCAGGGGCCCCACTGCCCGGTCAGCACCTGCCGGGTGCGCAAGGGCGCCCGGAGCCTGCCGATCCGGATCGAATCCGCGGCGAGGTCGACAGCTTGCTCGCCGAACTCGACTTCCCCGGCCGAAGCGGAGTCGCGACCGACAGCGCCGAAGCCGGAGTCGACATCACCCGTCGCGCTCGCATCCTGGAGCAGGCACATGACGTGCTGGTACAGGCCTTGGCCACGGTGGACAAGATCTGAGGTGGCCAGACGCGCGCGGGTGGACGCGGAACTGGTTCGCCGCGGGTTGGCGAGATCGCGAGAACACGCGGTCGAGCTGATCGGCGCGGGCCGCGTCCTGATAGCTGGAACGGTCGCGGTGAAGCCGGCGACCGCCGTCGAGACGGGCACCCCGCTGGTGGTCCGCGACGAGCCCGACGAGGTGTCGTGGGCCTCGCGCGGTGCGCACAAACTGCTCGGGGCGCTGGAGCGGTTCGAGCAGGACGGGTTGTCCGTAGCGGGTAAGCGCTGTCTGGACGCGGGCGCCTCGACCGGCGGTTTCACCGACGTGCTGCTGGCACGGGAAGCGCGGGAGGTCGTCGCGGTCGACGTCGGCTACGGCCAGCTGGTCTGGCGCTTGCGCAACGACGAGCGGGTCCGGGTGTTCGATCGGACCAACGTGCGCAACCTGACGCCCGAAACCATCGGCGGCACGGTCGAAATGGTGGTGGGCGACCTGTCGTTCATCTCGCTGAGCCTGGTGCTGCCCGCGCTGGCCGCGTGCGCCGCGCCGGGCGCCGACCTGCTGCCCATGGTGAAACCGCAGTTCGAAGTCGGCAAGGAGCGGGTCGGTTCGGGCGGTGTGGTGCGTGATCCCGCGTTGCGCGCCGAGGCGGTGCGCACGGTGGCGGCCGCGGCCGCGGAACTGGGCATGCGTACCGCCGGTGTCGTGGCGAGCCCGCTGCCGGGCCCGTCGGGCAATGTCGAATACTTCTTGTGGTTGCGTAACGACGGGCCGTTCGAATACGACGGTGAGCAGGTCGCTGCGTTGGTCGAGCGTGCGGTTGAGGAGGGTCCACAGTGAACGCCTTGGCCCAGCCCTGCGGCCGGGAGATCTTGCTGGTGTCGCATCCCGGTCGCGCGGAGATCATCGAAACCGCCCACCGGGTGGCGAAGATCTTCGCGGACGCGGGCATCTGCCTGCGTGTACTCGCCGACGAAGCGGACAGTACGCGGTTCGAGTCCGAGCCGGGCGGATTTCCGGTGCGCGTGGTCGAGCACAGCGCGGAGGCGGCGGTCGGCTGCGAGATGGTGCTCGTGCTCGGCGGCGACGGCACGTTCCTGCGTGCCGCCGAGTTGGCGCGCCCGGCCGGGGTGCCGGTGCTCGGGATCAATCTCGGCCGCATCGGTTTTCTCACCGAGGCCGAGGCCGAGCACTTGGACGAGGCGCTCGCGCAGGTGGTCCGACGTGATTACACGATCGAGCACCGGATGACCATCGACGTCACCGTGCGGATCGAGGACGAGGTCGTCGACAGCGGATGGGCGCTGAACGAGGCGAGCATCGAGAACGCTTCGCGCATGGGGGTTCTGGAAGTGGTGCTGGAAGTCGACGGCCGCCCGGTCTCGTCGTTCGGCTGTGACGGCATCCTCATCTCCACACCGACCGGATCGACCGCCTACGCCTTCTCCGCGGGCGGCCCGGTGGTGTGGCCGGAACTGGAAGCGTTGCTGGTGATTCCGAGCAATGCCCATGCCCTGTTCGCGCGACCGCTGGTGACCAGCCCGGATTCCCGGATCGCGGTCGAGTCCGTGGCGACCGGACACGATGCGATAGTTTTCCTGGACGGCAGGCGCACGCTCGCACTGCCCAGCGGTGGACGGGTCGAAGCGGTTCGCGGCGCACAACCGGTGCGCTGGGTGCGGCTGGACTCCGCACCGTTCGCCGACCGGATGGTGCGCAAGTTCCAATTGCCCGTGACAGGCTGGCGTGGCCGACGGCGAACGGAGAGCACAAGTGCTGACAGAGATCAGGATTGACGGGCTTGGCGTCATTTCCACGGCGACCGCGCAGTTCCACGCGGGACTGACCTGCCTGACCGGCGAGACCGGCGCGGGCAAGACGATGGTGGTGACCAGCCTGCATCTGCTCAGCGGTGCGCGCGCGGACGCGGGCCGGGTCCGGCTCGGCGCGTCCCGTGCCGTGGTCGAGGGCCGGTTCACCATCGATGACGTCAATGACGCCGCCCGCGCGGAGGTCGCGCAGGTACTGGAGGCGGCCGCGGCCGAGCAGGACGACGACGGCAGCGTCATCGCGATCCGCACGGTGGGCAGCGATGGTCGCTCGCGTGCGCATCTCGGTGGCCGCGGCGTCCCGGCCTCGGTGCTGGCCGATTTCACCGCCCCCCTGCTGACCGTGCACGGGCAGAACGATCAGCTGCGTTTGCAGCGCCCCGACCAGCAGTTGTCGGCACTGGACCAGTTCGCGGGCGACGCGGTGGGTCCGCTGCTGCGGAAATACCAGGTGCTGCGCCGATCGTGGCTCGACGCCCGCACCGAACTGCTCGAACGGACCGCTCGCAGCCGGGAACTGGCGCTCGAGGCCGAGCGACTCGAGCACTCGTTGAACGAAATCGACGCCATCGCGCCGGAACCCGGCGAAGACGGGCGCATCGTCGACGAGGTGCGCAGGCTCAGCGATCTGGACTCGCTGCGGGAGGCGGCGGCCACCGCGCACGGCGCGCTGGCCGGGCCCGCCGACGCGCCCGAGGACGGTTCCGGCGCGCTGGAGGCGCTCGGCGCCGCGCGCGCCCGCATCGAAGCCGCCGACGATCCGGCGCTGGTCGCGCTCGCGCCGCGCCTGGCCGACGCCATCGCCGTGGTGGTCGACGTGACCACCGAGCTGAGCGGGTATCTCTCGGACCTGCCTTCGGATCCGGGTGCGCTGGATTCGCTGCTCACCCGCCAGGCGGAATTGAAGACACTGACCCGGAAGTACGCGCCGGACATCGATGGCGTACTGGCTTGGGCGCAGGAGGCGCGCACCCGGCTCGGCTCGCTGGACGTTTCCGAGGAGGCGCTGGCCAAGCTGGCCGCCGAGGTGGACACCGCCGCGGAACGGGTGCGGGAGGCGGCGAAGAAGCTGAGCGCCGCGCGGACCAAGGCGGCGGGCAAGCTCGCGAGCGCGGTGAGTGCCGAGCTGGGTGGTCTCGCCATGGGCAAGGCGCGTCTGGAGGTCGAGGTGCGGCCGATGCTCGCGGGCGCGCAGGACTCGGCGCCGCTCACCGTCGACGGCAAGGAATTGCACGCGGGGTCCACTGGCGTCGATGAGGCCGAGTTCCGGCTGGCCGCGCATTCGGGCGCGCAGTCGTTGCCGTTGAGCAAGAGCGCGTCCGGCGGTGAGCTGTCCCGGGTGATGCTAGCGCTGGAGGTGGTGCTCGCTGGGTCCGAGCATGGAGCGACCATGGTGTTCGACGAGGTCGACGCGGGCGTCGGCGGGCGAGCCGCGGTGGAGATCGGCCGCAGGCTGGCCCGGCTGGCGCGCACCCACCAGGTGATCGTGGTGACCCATCTGCCGCAGGTGGCGGCCTTCGCCGACACCCACCTGGTGGTCGACAAATCCGACGACGGCAAGGGCACTGTCAACAGTGGCGTCCGTGCGCTCACCAACGACGAGCGGGTGGTGGAGCTGGCGCGCATGCTGGCCGGTCTCGACGACACCGAGACCGGCCGGGCACACGCGGAGGAACTGCTGGCGACGGCGCGCGCCGAGAAAGCGGGCGCCGAGGTGGCCACGCGCTGAGCGTGCGGGTCAGCGCACCGCTTTCTGCGCGCCCTTGATGAACTGGCCGATCAGGTTCTTCAAACCGAACTCGAGCACCTTGGCCGGCACCGGAAGCGACGGATCGGACTCCATCGTGTAGGAGACGAGAGTGCCGTTGTCGGCGTCGGCGAAGGTGACGATGCCGACGTGCCGCTTCACCGGCGCGCCCTTGACGATCTTGTACTCCATTCGCTCACCTGGCACGAGCTTGGTGATCTCCTCCGTGACACCGACCGGGCCGAGGCCGATCAGGTGCTGCGCGCCGACGCCCTCCCGCTCGGTCAGGCCGGGTTTGACCAGCTTGACCTGCACCGGAACGTAGGGGCTGATGCTCTCGCGGTCGGCGAAGAGCCGGTACACGACCTCACGCGGAGCGGCGATGGCGGCGTCGACGGTGGTGCTGGCCATAAATTCTCCTCTTCCAGTTATGTGTGACGGGCAGCATATAGCTACAGCGGGCGCGGCTCGGGGATCGTGTCGTCCGCATCACAATCGGCGGCGAGCGGTTCGGGTGGCCGGTGTTCCGCGCCGCTGCCGCCGCGGGGGCGAAGTGTCTGAGTCGATGGGCGGTGACGACGGGCGTCGAGCGCGTAACCAGTCCCATCTACTAGTTATCTCCGTGAAATGTCTAGTCGCGGATGCGGATCTCGGTTGCCGGCCCCGAGGATGACCCAGGGCGATGGGTAGTCCGCTGCCGTCAAAGGGTTGTGTTTCAAGGATGTTCGCGTGTGGTGTAGATATCGAGCGAATCTATGTCCGTAATGTCTGTTTAGTAATCTACTATTGAAGTCAGTAAGTGAAAGACGGGTGAATTCCGCTGAACATTGAGTAGCGAGCTATTCGCTATGTGTTGGAAGTGCACTGCGTCGCGCCGTCAGTGTGACTCGAAGCGGGATTCGCAGCTCAATTGCTGGTGGGGTCGACCGTGGGGAAGTGTCTGATGGTCGACCTTCGGCAGTTTGTGGCGAATTCGCTGCCTTACTACACGAGTACAGGGATTACTCGGTGAATCGAGTGAAGGCGGTGTTGTCGGCGAATTGGATTGCCAATGCATAGCGCGATATCGAACCGGGCTGTGTGAGACGGCGCGCCTCCACCAATGGTTGAGGGTTTGCGGTCATCATCGCTGCATGAAGATGCCGGCGCTGTTGTCGAGAAACACCGAAACGCTTCCTGGTCTGATCGGGACGGCCCGGGTGGATCGCAACACCCGGCGGCTGCTCGGCCGGATCGGGCCGGGCGACATCGTCGTCCTCGACGAGATGGACCTCGATCGGATGACCGCCGACCGGCTGGTCGAGGCACGCGTCGGCGCGGTGATCAATACCTCGCCGTCCATCTCCGGCCGTTACCCCAACCTGGGCCCCGAGGCGCTCGTGTCCCACGGGATCCTGCTGCTGGACACGGTGAGTTCGGATGCGTTCAAGCGGATCAAAGACGGTGTCAAGGTCCGCGTCGACGGTGGCGTGGTCTACGCCGATCGGCTGATCAAGAAGGAACCCGAGGTGCTCGTCGAGGGCATCGAGCTCACCGGGCCTGCCATCGCGGAGCGGATGATCGAGGCGCGCAACGGTCTGGCCGATCACCTCGAGGCCTTCGCGGGCAACACCATCGAATTCATCCGGACCGAGAGCGCGCTGCTCATCGACGGGTTCGGCGTCCCGGAACTGGATCTGGTGATGAAGCAACGGCACGTGGTGGTCGTCGCCGACGGCCCGGACCACGCGGAGGACCTGCAACGGCTCAAGCCGTTCATCAAGGAATACGCCCCCATCCTGATCGGGGTGGGGCGCGGCGCGGACACCCTGCGCAGGCGTGGATACCGGCCCGACGTCATCGTGGGCGATCCGGAGGAGATCACCACCGCGACGATGAAGTGCGGCGCCGAGGTGATCCTGCCCGCCGACACCGATGGCCACGCCAAGGGGCTCGAACGCATCCAGGACCTCGGCATCGGCGCGACGACCTTCCCGTCCTCCGGTTCGCCCGCCGATCTGGCGCTTCTGCTGGCCGAGCATCACGAAGCCGCGCTGATCGTCACCGCGGGAGCGCCCGCCTCGCTCGACGACTTCTTCGACCGGGGCCGCCGCGACAGCAATCCGGCCACCTTCCTGACTCGGCTCAAGGTGGGCACGAAGCTGATGGACGCCAAGGCGGTGGCCACCTTGTACCGCAACCGCGTGTCCGGAGTCGCCGTCGCGCTGGTGGTGCTCGCCGCGCTGGTCGCGGTGATCGTCGTGTTGCTGGCGTCCAACAGCGGCGGCGACGTCCTGGACTGGGGTGTGGACAACTGGAACCGCTTCGCGCGGTGGGCGCAGGGGCAAGTCGGAGCTCGAGAATTCTGAGGAGAACGATGATTTCGATGCGCCAGCACGCCATCTCGATCGTCGCGATCTTTCTCGCGCTCGCGATCGGTGTGGTGCTCGGATCCCAGACGCTCGCGGCCGATCTGCTGTCGGGCTTGCGGGCGGACAAGGCCGACCTGCGGCAGCAGGTCGATGCACTGACCGAGCGGAACCGCCTGCTCGACGAGCAGACCGCGGCCGCCGACCGGTTCATCGCCGGTTCGTCGGGCCGCATTCTCGGCGGTGCGCTGGCCGACCGCAGTGTCGTCGTGTTCACGACCCCGGACGCCGATCCCGGGGACGTCGACGCGGTGACCAGAGCGCTCGCGGCCGCGGGCGCGGGCGTCACGGGACGGATCGCGCTCACCGAGGCGTTCGCCGACGGCAGCGAAGGCGATCGGATGCGCACGGCCGTCACGAACGTCATCCCGGCCGGGGCGCAGCTGCGTACCGGCGCGGTGGACCAGGGCAGTATGGCCGGTGATCTGCTCGGCCTGGTGCTGCTGCTCGATCCGGCCAACGGGCAAACCCGGAGCACCCCGGAGGAACTCGGGCTGGTTCTGGAGACCCTGCGCGGCGGCGGCTTCCTCGCCTACGGCGACACACCGGTGCGACCCGCGCAGCTCGCGGTCGTGATCACCGGCGATGGCGCCGCCGCGGCCCAGGACGGCGCAGGCTCGAATACCGCGCGCTTCGCGGGCGCTCTGCGCGGCCGGGGTGCGGGAGTGGTGCTCGCCGGTCGCGCGGGCGCCGCCGACGGGCAGGGGCCGATCGCCGTGGTCCGCTCCGACGCGGCGCTCGCGGCGCAGGTGAGCACCGTCGACAATGTCGAGCGCGAGCTCGGCCGGGTCACGACCGCGCTCGCGCTCACCGAACAGCTCAACGGGGGCGCCGGACGCTACGGCACCGGCGCCAAGGCCGCCTCGCTCACCCTGGCCGTCGTGCCTGGCTGACCAGCCGGAAGACTGTCGTCGGGCAACTGGAGGATGCGCACGCAGGGGCCCGGATCGATCGCTGTCACGGGCGTCGCGGCACCCGCTTCCTCCGCACGTCGGCGACCGCGACGAGACGCGCCCCACAGTCCGGCCGCGCGGGCTCTGATCGATGTCCCGCGATCGGCGGGCAAACGCGCGTGGCATTCGAACGGACGGGCGGATTCGTGTTACCGTGAAGACCCGTGGGTCAAACACGGATTCAGGCGCGAACGGACACGAAGCACATCTTCGTGAGCGGTGGTGTCGCCTCCTCATTGGGTAAAGGTCTTACCGCCTCCAGCCTCGGTCAGCTGCTGACGGCGCGTGGGCTGCGCGTCACGATGCAGAAACTCGACCCGTATCTGAACGTCGATCCCGGCACGATGAACCCCTTCCAGCACGGCGAGGTGTTCGTGACGGAGGACGGCGCGGAGACCGACCTGGACGTCGGCCACTACGAGCGCTTCCTCGATCGGGACCTGTCCCGCGACGCGAATGTGACCACCGGGCAAATCTATTCGTCGGTCATCGCCAAGGAGCGCCGCGGCGAGTATCTCGGCGACACGGTGCAGGTGATCCCGCACATCACCGACGAGATCAAGAGCCGGATCCTCGCGATGCGCGGCCCGGATCTGCAGGGCCAGACGCCGGACGTGGTGATCACCGAGATCGGCGGCACCGTCGGCGACATCGAGTCGCAGCCGTTCCTGGAGGCCGCCCGCCAGATCCGCCACGACGTGGGTCGGGACAACGTCTTCTTCCTGCACGTCTCGCTGGTGCCCTACCTGGCGCCCTCCGGGGAGCTGAAGACCAAGCCGACCCAGCACTCGGTGGCGGCGCTGCGCAATATCGGCATCCAGCCCGACGCGCTGATCCTGCGCTGCGACCGTGAGGTCCCGCAGGGGCTGAAGAGCAAGATCGCGCTGATGTGCGACGTCGAGGTCGACGCCTGCATCTCCACGCCGGACGCGCGGTCGATCTACGACATCCCGCGGGTGCTGCACCGGGAGGGCCTGGACGCCTACGTGGTGCGCAGGCTGGGCCTGCCGTTCCGCGACGTGGACTGGACAGTGTGGGGCGACCTGCTCGACCGGGTGCACTCGCCGCGCGAGACGGTCGAGGTGGCGCTGGTCGGTAAGTACGTCGATCTGCCCGACGCGTACCTCTCGGTCACCGAGGCGCTGCGCGCGGGCGGATTCGCCTCGCGGGCCAAGGTGAACATCCGCTGGGTGCCCTCCGACGAGTGCGAGACTCCCGCGGGCGCGCAGCACGCGCTGCGCGACGTCGACGCCGTGCTGATTCCCGGCGGCTTCGGCATCCGCGGCATCGAGGGCAAGGTCGGCGCGATCCACTACGCGCGTACCCGCGGCATTCCGCTGCTCGGCTTATGTCTCGGATTGCAGTGCGTCGTGATCGAGGCGGCGCGCACGGTAGGGCTGGCGGAGGCCAACTCGGCCGAATTCGAACCGGACACGCCGCACCCCGTCATCTCCACCATGGCCGACCAGGAGCAGGCCGTGGCAGGCGAGGCCGATCTCGGCGGCACCATGCGGCTGGGCGCCTACCCGGCGACCCTGGAGAAGGGCTCGGTCGTCGCCAAGGCCTACGGCAGCGAGCACGTCTCCGAGCGTCATCGCCACCGTTACGAAGTGAACAACGCCTATCGCGACAAGGTCGCCGCGAGCGGCTTGAAGTTCAGCGGCACCTCGCCGGACGGGCACCTGGTCGAGTTCGTCGAGCTGCCCGCCGACGTGCATCCGTTCTTCGTCGCCACGCAGGCGCACCCTGAATTGAAGAGCCGGCCGACCCGCCCGCATCCGCTGTTCGCGGCGCTCATCTCGGCGGCGCTGAAATACAAAGCGGCCGAACGACTTCCGGTGGATATTCCGGGCGAAGAACTGGCGGGTGCGGCGGAACAGGCGTAGTGGCATGACCAACGGGGGCGCTGCCGAGCCGGGCAGCCACGACTTCGAGATCGAATCCAGCAAAACCGTCTACAGCGGCGCGATCCTCGCGTTGCGGCTCGACCAGGTGCGGATGCCGGGTGGCCGGGTCGTCGAACGCGAGGTGATCGAGCACCACGGCGCCGTCGCGGTCGCCGCGATCGACGACGACGGCAACGTGGTGCTGATCAACCAGTACCGCCATCCGATCGGCAGGCGGCTGCTCGAACTGCCCGCCGGGTTGCTCGACGTGCCCGGGGAGGACCCGCTGCTCGCGGCGCGCCGTGAGCTGGCCGAGGAGACCGGGCTGGCCGCCCGGGAATGGGCGGTCCTGGTGGACGTGGCGCTCTCGCCCGGGTTCACCGACGAAGCGTTGCGGATCTACCTGGCTCGCGGGTTGTATGAAACCGATCGACCGGAGCCGGAATTCGAGGAGGCGGACCTGGAAGTGGTCCGCATGCCGGTCGACGCGGCGGTCCGCGCGGCGCTGAGCGGGGAGATCGTCAACGCCACCGCGGTCGCGGGCGTGCTCGCGCTGGCGGCCGCGCGGGCCTGCGGCATCGAACCGCGGCCGCCGGACGCGCCATGGGACGGGCAGCCGACGAATTTCCTCCGCCGCAAGGCGGCCCAGAAGTCCGAAGACTGACCGGAGGTGCTCGGTCGCGAGCTCGACACCTACCTCGACCACCTCACCGTCGAGCGCGGCGTCGCGCCCAACACCCTGAACGCCTACCGGCGTGATCTCGGTCGGTATCTGGACTTCCTGACCGGGCGCGGCATCGGCTCGCTCGACCGGGTCGACGAGTCCGACGTCGCGGAATTCACCATGGCGCTGCGCTCGGGCGGTCCGGGGCACCCGCCGCTGGCGGCGAGTTCGGTGGCCCGCGCGCTGATCGCGGTGCGCGGCTGGCATCGCTTCGCCGCCGCGGAGGGTTTGACCGACACCGATGTGGCGCACGCGGTGAAGCCGCCCGCACCGGGGCGCAGGTTGCCCAAGGCGCTGCCCTACGACCAGGTGCTGAAACTGCTGGAGGCGGCGGGCGGCGGCCAAGGCGATCCCGCTGCGGGCGTAGACGGCGGACCGCGCGGCCTGCGTGACCGCGCGCTGCTGGAATTGCTGTACTCCACCGGCGCCAGGATCTCGGAAACGGTCGGGCTGGACGTCGACGATCTCGACATCGAGGAACGGGCGGTCGTCCTGCGCGGCAAGGGCGGGAAACAGCGTCTGGTGCCGATCGGGCGGCCCGCGCTCGCCGCCGTGGACGCGTATCTGGTGCGGGGGAGGCCCGTGCTCGCCGCACGCGGAAAAGCCAACGCGGGAGCACTGTTCCTGAATGTACGCGGCGCCCGGCTGTCCCGGCAGAGTGCCTGGCAGGTCCTGCACACCGCCGCCGAACGCGCGGGCATCGCGGCGGCGGTGTCGCCGCACACGCTGCGCCACTCCTTCGCCACGCATTTGCTCGACGGCGGCGCCGATGTGCGGGTGGTGCAGGAATTGCTGGGCCACGCCTCGGTGACCACGACTCAGATCTACACTTTGGTGACGGTCAACACCCTGCGCGAGGTCTGGGCCACCGCGCATCCCCGCGCCCGGTAATCCGTTGCGGGTCGGGAACTTCGCGTGCGCGATGCTTCCGCTGCCCGGCGGCGGCTCCTTCCGGCTGTTGGAGGACAGCGAGAACTCCGAAGGGCTGTTCGGCGCCGATCGGCTGACCCTGGCCGCGGGTGCGGACGGCACCCGTCCGCACCATCACACGAAGTCGACCGAGATCTTCTATGTGCTGGGCGGCAATGGATTTCCTCGTCGACGGTGCCAGGACCGCGGTGAGCGAAGGTGGCCTGGTGGTGGTTCCGCCGGGCGCGGTGCACGCCTTCGGGGCCACCGCCGACGGACCCGCCGAGTTTCTGGCTGTGCTCACACCCGGTATCGTCCGCTTCGAGTACTTCCGGCAACTCGGCCGGATCGCACGCGGGGAGGCGGACTGGGACAGCATGAACGAGTTGCGCGACCGGTTCGACGTTCATTTCGATGGCGGACCGCAGTGGCGTTGACCAGCGCGGTACGAACACGCCGCGCGCAGGCGCGGCACTCGAGTGCCGTCAAGCGGTAGCGTCTATCGAGAGCTGGACCGCACGAAAGCGAGGTCGGCACCGATCGGCCTCGCTACGCTCGGCGAGGCAACCGGCAAGGACGTATAAGGAGCAGCGGATCGTGACGACAGCCGGCGCGGCAGAGCCGCCGATGGGTGCTGGGGCGGAGCCGCTTACGGGCTCGCGACCGGGTCCGTACTCGGACGCCGCGGCGGAAACGCTGTGGGGCCATGGAGTGGAGCCGGTCCCGGAGGACGCGACGCTCGGCCCGACCGGACGGCCGTTGCGGCTGGTGCCGGACCCGCCGCCGGTCGGCCAGCACGGTGACGCGCTGATCGTGGCCATGTGCAATCAGAAGGGCGGCGTCGGCAAGACCACCTCCACCATCAATCTCGGTGCCGCACTGGCCGAATACGGCCGTCGCGTCCTGCTCGTCGACCTGGACCCGCAGGGCGCGCTGTCGGCGGGTCTCGGCGTCGCCCACCACGATCTCGACCTGACCGTGCACAACCTGCTCATCGGTTCCAAGGTGTCGATCGACGACGTGCTGATGCAGACCAGGGTCCCGAACATGGACCTGCTGCCCAGCAATATCGACCTTTCCGCCGCCGAGATCCAGTTGGTCAACGAAGTGGGCCGGGAACAGACGCTCGGCCGCGCGCTGGAGCCGATCCGCAACCGCTACGACTACATCCTCATCGACTGCCAGCCTTCGCTCGGTCTGCTCACGGTCAACGCCTTGGCCTGCTCGGACGGCGTGATCATCCCGATGGAATGCGAGTACTTCTCGCTGCGCGGGCTCGCGCTGCTCAACGACACCGTCGAGAAGGTGCGGGACCGGTTGAATCCGCGGTTGAGCCTGTACGGAATAGTGGTCACCATGTTCGACTCTCGACTGCTGCATTCCCGCCAGGTCATGGCGCGGGTCGTCGAGGTGTTCGGTGACCTGGTCTACGACACCGCCATCGCGCGCACCGTCCGTTTCCCGGACGCCAGCGTCGCGGGCGAGCCGATCACCACGTGGGCGCCGAAATCCAGTGGCGCCGAGGCGTATCGGTCGATGGCTCGGGAAGTCATCCACCGATCCGGCCGGTGACCGGCCACTCGGACCCTTCGTCTGCGTCCCACCACAACCCGTCCGGCCAGGGGTCTTCCGCGGGCGGACCGACATCCACGCCCGACGACCGCGAGCTTGATACCGGTGGGCCGGCCCCAGCCGCACCTGGGCGGGGTCCCGCACTCGGAAACGCGGCCGCCGCCTTCATCGCTGCGGGGCGGGACGCTGCCCCCCGGCGCGCGAACCCGGCCGTGGTCGGAGGCGCCACGCCCCGGCCCGCACCGGAGGCGGAGGCCTCCCCGGCACGGGACGGCGCGGACGAGCCGTCTCCGAAACCATCCACGCCGCCCACCGAGGGTGTCGCGCGGGAGGACTCCGAGACGGTGGGCGCTCGGCCCGCTGACGTGCCGGACGCACAGGGCGGTTCGTCAGACGTGCCGGACGCAGGTGGCCGTTCGTCGGCTACGCCCGGCGGTTCGGACGCCTCTGGCTTTCCGCCGGACACATCGGACGCATCCGATCCATCGCCCGGCACGTCGGAGGCGAAAGAACAGCCGACGGGCGAGCCGCAGGCCTCCGGATTCCGGCTGCGACTGAGCAACTTCGAGGGGCCGTTCGACCTGCTGCTCACCCTGATCAGTTCGCGCAAGCTGGACGTCACCGAGGTGGCGTTGCACAAGGTCACCGACGAGTTCATCGCCTACACCAAGGCGCTGACCGCGAACATGGCGCGGCAGAACACCTTGCGCGCGGACAAGATCCTGGATCAGACCACGGAATTCCTGGTCGTCGCCGCCACCTTGCTCGATCTGAAGGCGGCGCGCCTGCTGCCGTCCGGGGAGATGACCGACGCCGAGGACCTCGAACTGCTCGAGGCGCGCGACCTGCTGTTCGCCCGGCTGCTGCAGTATCGCGCGTTCAAGCAGGTCGCCGAACTGCTCGGCGAGCTGGAGGCGGCCGCGCTGCGCCGCTATCCGCGCGCGGTCGGCCTGGAGGAGCGCTACGCCGGTCTGCTGCCCGAGGTTAGGCTTGGTGTCGGGGCGGCCGAGTTCGCCGCGATCGCCGCGGCGGCCTTCCGGCCCCGTCCGGTACCCAAGGTCGGGCTCGACCACTTGCACACGCACGCGATCTCGGTGGCCGAGCAGGCGGCACTGGTGCTGGAGCGGCTCAAACAGCGTGGTGCGGGTGCGTGGACATCCTTCGGCGAGCTGGTCGCCGACTGCGAGGTACCGGTCCAGATCGTCGCCCGCTTCCTGGCGCTGCTCGAGCTGTATCGCGGCAAGACGATCGAGTTCGATCAGCCCGATCCGCTCGGTCCCTTGGCGGTCAGCTGGATCGGCGACGAGGCCGCGCAACAGGTGGACACCGTGACTATCGAGGAGGACTACGGGTGAGCGAGCACAGCGCGCGTTCGCGCACGGCGGAGGCGAACTCCGGTGAGGCGCGGTCGTGAGTGAGGCAGTGGTGGAACTCACCCCCGAACCGCTCGCGGACGCCGATTTCCGCTCGGCGCTGGAGGCCATGCTGCTGGTCGTGGACGTTCCCGCGCCGGTAGATCAGCTCGCGGCCGCGCTGGGCGACAGCACCGAACGCGTCGAGCGGACCCTGCGCGAGATGTCCGCGGAGTTGTCGGCGCGGTCCAGTGGGATAGATCTGCGTTTCGTCGGTGACGGCTGGCGCTTCTATACTCGCAGCGAGTACGCGCCGTATGTGGAGCGGATGCTGCTCGACGGCTCCCGATCGAAACTGACCCGGGCGGCCTTGGAGACGCTGGCGGTGGTGGCATACCGTCAGCCGGTGACCAGGACCAGGGTCAGCGCGGTGCGCGGCGTGAACGTCGACGGGGTGATGCGCACGCTGCTGGCCAGGGGTCTGATCGCCGAGGCAGGCGTGGACCCGGAGACCAACGGGACGCTGTACCGCACCACCGAGCTGTTCCTGGAACGGATCGGACTCGCTTCGCTGAGCGATCTGCCACCCCTGGCGCCCCTGCTTCCGGGCGTCGACCTGATCGACGAGATCAACGAGAGCCTGGAGACGGACCCCCGGTACACCAGGTTGAGGAAACCCGCCGAGGCCGATTTGGACCTCGGCACCGAAGAATGACAGGACACCATGAATACGCCCGCTCGCCGAGATGGCACACCGGATCGTTGGAAACGCGGCGCACAGCCCGACCGGGGCGGCGCGAGCCGCAACTCGAGCTCACGCGACGCCCGTTCGGCCCAACGGGGTGTCGCTGCCCGCGGCGCCCAGCAGGGCGGCGGGGGCCGAGCGGACCGACGCGGATCAACCCCGGCTCCGAACCCGCAGCGGCACGCGGCCGCGGCGAACAAGAAGAAGCCCAAGCCCCAGCGGCAGGTCGCGCCACCGCCGCTGCTGAGTAACGCCAAGCCCGCGCGCCACCAGAACGTGGAGCCGGACTCGTCCGGCGGCCACACCAAGCTCCCGTGGGGCGAGGGGGAGCGGTTGCAGAAGGTTCTCGCCAAGGCGGGCGTGGCCTCGCGCCGGGCCGCCGAGGAGATGATCGCGCAGGGCCGCGTCGAGGTCGACGGCATGATCGTGCGCGAGCAGGGCCTGCGTATCGACCCGCAGCACGCGGTGGTGCGCGTCGACGGCACGCGCGTGGTGGTGCGCGAGGAACTGGTGCACGTCGCGCTGAACAAGCCCAAGGGCTGGCAGTCCACCATGTCCGACGATCTGGGGCGCCCTTGCGTCGGCGACATCGTGGCCGAGCGGATCGCCGCGGGCCAGCGGCTGTTCCATGTCGGGCGACTCGACGCCGACACCGAGGGCCTGCTGCTGCTGACCAACGACGGCGATCTGGCGCATCGGCTGATGCACCCGTCCTTCGAGGTCTCCAAGACCTATCTGGCGACGGTGCAGGGCGAGGTCAACAATCGCGCGGTCGGCAAGCGGTTGAAGGAAGGCCTGGAGCTGGAGGACGGTCCCGCCAAGGTGGACCGTTTCCAGGTGCTCGAGCTGGGGGAGGGACGTTCTCTGGTGAAGGTGGTGTTGCACGAAGGGCGCAAGCACATCGTGCGCCGCCTGCTCGACGCGGTGGGTCATCCGGTCATCCGGCTGGTCCGCACTCATATCGGCCCGGTCGCGCTGGGCGACCAACGGCCCGGCACGCTGCGCGTACTCGGCCGCGATGAAATCGGCAAACTCTACGAGGCGGTGTCGTTGTGAACGGTGTGGAGATCCCGGTGCAGGCGCCGGCGCGGTTGGCCGGTACGAGCCCGCTGGTGGTCGCCATGGACGGGCCGTCGGGTACCGGGAAGTCCAGCGTGTCCCGGCACCTGGCCACCCGGCTCGGCGCCCGGTACCTCGACACCGGCGCGATGTACCGGGTGGCGACGCTGCGCGTGCTGCGGGCGGGCATCGAACTGACCGACTCCGCGGCCATCGGCGCCGCGGTCAAGGAGCTGCCGCTGTCCATCGGCACCGATCCCAGCCGCGAGGTGATCGAGCTGGACGGTGAGGACGTGCGGTCGGAGATTCGCGGCGACGCGGTCACCAAGGCGGTTTCGGCGGTCTCCGCGGTGCCCGAGGTGCGTGAGCTGCTCGTCGCCATGCAGCGCGATATCACGGCGACCGCGGGGCGGATCGTGGTGGAGGGACGCGACATCGGCACCGTCGTGCTGCCCGCCGCCGACGCCAAGATCTACCTGACCGCGTCCGCCGAGGCGCGGGCACACCGGCGCAATCAGCAGAACATCGCCGAGGGCCGGGGCGACGACTACGCGGGCGTGCTCGCCGACGTGCAGCGCCGCGACACCCTCGACTCGACCCGCAAGGTGTCCCCGCTGCGGCCAGCCGAGGACGCGGTACCGGTCGACACCAGCGAACTGTCCATGGACGAGGTCATCGACGAGCTGTATCGCGTTGTCGCGCAGCAGGTCTCGACGTGTGGAGCCGGAGGGGACCGATGAGTGGGGACGTACTCGCAGGCGACGGCGTCTGGAGCGACGAAGCCGACTGGGAACTCGCCGACCTGGAGGGCGAATTCGAGGACGCGGCGCACGTCGCGATGCCGACGCTGGCCGTGGTCGGCCGCCCGAACGTGGGCAAGTCGACGCTGGTGAACCGCATCCTCGGCCGCCGCGAGGCGGTCGTGGAGGACATTCCCGGCGTGACCCGCGACCGCGTGTCCTACGAGGCGAACTGGGCGGGTCGGCGGTTCCTCGTCCAGGACACCGGCGGCTGGGAGCCCGACGCGAAGGGCCTGCAGCAATCGGTGGCCCGCCAGGCCGAACTGGCCATGCACACCGCCGACGCGATCCTGCTCGTGGTCGACGCGGTGGTAGGCGCCACCGCCACCGACGAGGCGGCCGTGAAGAAGCTGCGCCGCTCCGCCGTCCCGGTGATCCTGGTCGCCAACAAGGTCGACGACCAGCGGGTGGAAGCGGAAGCGGCGGCGCTGTGGTCGCTGGGACTCGGCGAGCCGCGCATGGTCAGCGCCGCCCACGGCCGTGGCACCGGCGACTTGCTCGACGACGTGCTCGAGGTGCTTCCCGAGACTCCGCGGGAGGGGACCGGCGGCGTCGGCCCGCGTCGCGTGGCGCTGGTCGGCAAGCCGAACGTCGGCAAGTCGAGCCTGCTCAACAAGCTGGCGAACGACGAGCGCTCCGTGGTGCACGATGTCGCGGGCACCACGGTCGATCCGGTCGACTCCCTCGTCGAACTGGGCGGCAAGGTCTGGAAGTTCATCGATACCGCCGGGTTGCGCCGCAAGGTGGCCAATGCCAGCGGCACCGAGTTCTACGCCTCGTTGCGCACCAAGTCGGCGCTGGAGGCATCGGAGGTGGCGATCATGCTGGTCGACGCCTCGCAGCCGATCACAGAACAGGATCTGCGGGTGATCAGTATGGTCGCCGATTCCGGACGAGCGTTGGTGCTGGCGTTCAACAAGTGGGACCTGGTCGACGAGGATCGTCGGCTGCAACTGGAGCGTGAGGTCGACCGCGACCTGGTCCGGGTGCCGTGGGCGCAGCGAGTGAACATCTCCGCGCACACCGGCCGCGCGGTGCAGAAGCTGGTGCCCGCGATGGAGACCGCGCTCGAGTCCTGGGACAAGCGCATTCCGACGGGCAGGCTCAACACCTGGCTGAAGGACGTGATCGCCGCGACCCCGCCGCCGATGCGCGGTGGCAGGTTGCCCCGCGTACTGTTCGCCACCCAGGCGACCACCCGGCCGCCCACGTTCGTGCTGTTCACCACCGGCTTCCTGGAGGCAGGCTACCGGCGCTTCCTGGAGCGCAGGTTGCGCGAGGAGTTCGGTTTCGACGGCTCGCCGGTCCGCATCTCGGTGCGGGTGCGGGAGAAGCGGGATCGTTCGAAGAAATAGGCGACGACGGTGAGGCCGCGGGATCCCCGTTGCCTCGCCGTACCAACTGCCCGGCAGGCTCGATGTGGCCCGCCTCGGGCGACTCGCGCGGACAGCCTGTGCCGGATGTGTACCTCGGTGGCAACCCCTCATTGGGAATGAAAGCTAATTGTTAGCGGACAAACGTATGTGATCGATAATCGGGTCAAAATGCCTAATAAAACGCGACATCTTCTCGTGTAGATGACGATATGGGCAGTGCTGCCCACAACTGCGGCAAATAGCTGGCATCATCCGGGCATGGGCATTCCCAGCGTGCTGCCGGAACCGCCGGCCGTCCTGACTCCGTTCGAGACGGGATGGCCCGTGCGCCTCGCCGACACCGATCGTGACCAGCGCCTTCGACTCGACGGTGTCGCGCGCTACCTGCAGGACGTCGGCTATGACCATCTCGAGGTCCTCGAGGACGGCGATATCCATCGCCTGTGGGTGATCCGCAGGACGGTGATCGACGCGCTCAAGCCGCTCGGATTCGGTGAGTCGGCGACGTTGCGGCGATGGCCTTCGGCGACGTCGACCCGGTGGTGCACGATGCGGGTCCAGATCGGCGGCAGCGCTGGTGGGCTCGTGGAGACCGAGAGCTTCCTGATCCATTTCGGCACCGAATCAGGCGTACCCGCGCGGATGAGCGACCGGTTCCTCGCCCCCATGCTCGCCTGTACGACCGAGCACCGGCTCCGCTGGAAAGCCGAGCTCACCGATCCCATGCCCGCGGCGGGCGAGCCCGGGGTGCAGATCCGGCCCTTCCCGCTACGGGCCACCGACATAGACCTGCTCGACCATATGAACAACGCGGTCTACCTCACCGCGCTCGAAGAAGTCCTGGCCGATTACGCCGAACTGAAATCGGGTCCGCACCGTGTAGTGGTCGAGTACGGGAAACCGGTGCGATGCGGCGAGAACGTCGAGCTCGTCGCCCGACGGACCGATTCGAGCCTGGACGTGTGGTTCGCCGTCGGCGCGGACTGCCGGGCGGTCGCCCGCGTCACCCCGCGCTAACCGGCCAACTGTTCGACGGTCGCGTGCGCGCCCCTGGTGCGCAGGCTGTCCAGCGCCGCCAGATACGCGGTCACGAACCGGGGGTGGTCGATCAGGTCACCGAACAAGGATCGTTCGCCGAGGAAAGCGGTGGGTTGCTCGCGCTGCCGCCGCGCGAGGGGGACCAGCCGGTCACGGAGCCGGTCCACGATCTCGATCGGGCGCCCGTGCTCGTCCACGCCCTCCGCGTAGCGTGCCCAGCTGGCGACGACCGCCGCCGCGCAATCGATCGGGCCGCCGCTGCCGAGTTGCGCCCGGACAACCGGAAGCAGCCACTTCGGGATCCGGTCCGAGGACTCCGCGCACAGCCGGGCGATGGTGTCGCCGATCGCGGGATTGGCGAACCGGTCGAGCAGCGTTCGCTTGTAGTCGCCCAGGTCGACCCCGGGGACCGCGCGCAGCGTCGGCGTCGCCTCGGCGTCCATGTAGCGGGTCAGGAAACGCCGGAAGACCGGATCCTGTGCCGCTTTGTGCACCAGCCGATAGCCGCTCAGGTACGCGAAGTAGCACAGCGCCTGGTGGCTCGCGTTCAGCAACCGAAGTTTCATCAGTTCGTAGGGGGTGACGTCGGCGACGACCTGCACGCCGACCTCTTCGAAGGCCGGACGGCCGAGTCCGAACGAATCCTCCAGCACCCACTGCGCGAACGGCTCGGTGACCACCGGCCAGCGGTCGGTGAGCCCGTAGCGCCGCTCGATCTCGCCGGTCGCTCCGGGCGGGGTCACCGGGGTGATCCGGTCCACCATGGAATTCGGAAAGCGCACCTGCTCCGTCACCCAGGCTCCGAGCCCCGGATCGCGCAGCGCGGCGAACGCGCCGAACATCCGGCGCGCGACGTTCCCGTTGCCCTCGATGTTGTCGCAGGACAGCACGGTGAACGGCGCGATATCGCGGGATCGGCGGCGGGCCAGCGCCTCGGTGACGAGCCCGAAAACGGTACCGGGCGGCGCGTTCCCGGTCAGATCGGCGCGGATTCCGGGGTCATCCGGGTCGAATTCCCCGGTAGCGGCGGCGATGTGGTAGCCACCCTCGGTGATGGTGAGTGAGACGATCCGGGTCGACGCATCGGCGAGCTTCGCCACGACGGTCTCGGGATCGTCCGGCGCGTACCGGTAGTCGACCAGCGAGCCGATCGCGCGCGTGGTCCACGTGCCGTCCGGCGCGACCGTCGACAGCGTGTACAAGCCGTCCTGCGCCCGCAGCACGTCGCGCATGCGTCGATCGCCGGGCAGCACGCCGACTCCGCAGATGCCCCACCCATCCCCGAGGCCGCGTTCGAGCAATCGGTCGACGTACATCGCCTGGTGCGCTCGATGGAAGCCGCCGACGCCGAAATGCACTATGCCGGTGGTGATCCGCGATCGGTCGTAGCCCGGCGTCGAGATCCGAGCGGCGAAGTCGGGCATCGTGGCCGCCCGTAAGGGCGTGGCGGTCCGTTCCGGCATACCGCGCCTCCCGTGTTGTGTGGATCACACCATAGTGCAGCAGGTGTCCGGAGCCGGTCAGCCCGGCGCGGGCGGCAGCAGCGAATCCATGCCGTGCCGTCGAGCGCCGAGTACTCGTTCGCAGTTCGCTCGCTCGACGTCGGCGGAGAACTGCTCGGTGTCCCGGCGCGCCCGCGCCGGAGTCGGCGTCGCCGATGAAACGGCCGCTACGTCCATGGGCTCTTTCTCGGTCATACCTCACGGTGACCGGAAATCTGTCCAGCCAGCAACAATAGTTGCCGATATGGCAAAGATCTGTGAGTGATCGCTCATTCCGGGGCAGATGACGGTACGCCCTCCGAGCCGGCGATCACCGCCGTTCTCGTGCTCTTTCTGTCCGCTGCGCGACCGACGAGGGGCGGGGCGCACACCCCGTTTCGTCCAGCTGTAGAAGCTACCGGGGGGTTTATCGACACAGAGCTGGGTAGACCGTCGGTGTCCCGATCGATGGCAGAAAGGTTCAGCGCGATGTCCCAACCCATCACCAGTACTTTGAACCCGGAGCAGCAGCGCGTCGCGGGAGAAACTCTCCAGGGGACGGTGGTCGACCTGATCGACCTGTCGCTGATCGCGAAGCAGGCGCACTGGAACGTGATCGGCTCCAACTTCCGTTCGGTGCACCTGGCGCTGGATGAATTGGTGACCGTGGCACGGGAGTTCACGGACTCGGCCGCGGAACGCGCCACCGCCGTGGGAGTCAGCCCGGACGGGCGCGCCGCGAGCGTGGCCGAGGATTCCGGCGCGATCGGCATCGGCGAGGGCTGGCAACAGGACACCGACGTCATCGACACGATCGTCGGCAACCTCGCCGCCGTGATCAAGCGGCTGCGTGAACGCATCGCGGCGACCGAGAAGGCCGATCCGGTGACCCAAGATCTGTTCCTGGCGATCGCGGCGCGGCTGGAGCAGTTGCACTGGATGTGGCAAGCGCAACTCGCCACGGTGTGATGCGGGTGATCACGTGCGCGTTCGGCGCGCTCGCCACCGAGACCGCCACGGTCACGGTGCGGATCCCCGCCGACGCGCGACACCTCGCCTTGATCCGCGCGATGACCGACACCGTGTGCCTGGTCGCCGAGGTTCCGCTCGACGCCGCCTCGGACATCCGCTTGGCGATCAACGAGGCCGTCACGATGCTGCTGGCGGACGCCATGCCGGGCTCCATGCTCGGCTGCGCGTTCACCTACGGCCTCGGCCGGATGAGCGTGCGTGTCGACGCCGTCGCCGTGGTCGGCGACGAGTTCCGCAGCGATCCGTTGAGCTGGGAACTCGTGCGGATGCTCACCCGCTCTCTGTCAATTTCCCGTGACCCTTTTGATTCCGAACTCGGCGGGTACCCGACCGTTATCGAATTCAGTTGGGAACGAGGACCATTTGATGACACGTGAGTTCACGACCGACGGAAATGGCACGGCGAGGCGCACCCGGGGTGACAGCTACGACAACATCGAGCCGTGGTTCGAGAAGATGGCCGCGATGGACGAGGGTGATCCGCACCGCGCGGCGCTGCGCGAGGAGGTGACCCGGCGTTGTCTTCCGCTCGCCGAGCACATCGCCAGGAAGTTCTCCGGCCGCGGCGAGAACTATGAGGACTTGCTGCAGATCGCCCGAGTCGGGCTGGTGCTCGCGGTGGACCGTTTCGACGTCTCGCGCGGCAGTTCCTTCCTCGGATTCGCGGTCCCCACCATCATGGGCGAGGTGCGCAGGCACTTCCGCGACAACACGTGGTCGCTGCGAGTGCCGCGCAGGCTCAAGGAGATCCAGCTGCGCGTCGGCCCGGTCACCGAGACGTTGTCGCATCGCCTCGGCCGGATGCCGACGGCCAGGGAGATCGCCGAGGAACTGGACGTCGACCTCGGTGAGGTGACGCAGGCGCTCATCGCGGGCAACGCCTACCAGGCCAATTCGCTGGACGCGGCAGGCCGAGAGGACGGCGACGGTGCGCCGCAGTCGCTCGCCGACACGCTGGGCTCCGAGGAACCGTGCTACGACCTGCTGGAGCAGGCGATGGCGGTGCGTCCGCTCATCGCCGAGTTGCCGCCGCGCGATCGGCAGGTGCTGGTCATGCGCTTCTACGAGTCGCGGACCCAGAGTCAGATCGCCGAAGAGCTGGGTGTGTCCCAGATGCAGGTGTCGCGCATTCTCGCCAGGATTCTCAAAGACCTGCGCGAACGCGCGCTCGGCCCGGAAGAACTCGTTTCGAGCGCGGCCTGAGTTCGCTCACGTGCGTGGACGGGCGGCCGCGCCGGTCATCGGTGCGGCGGAGACCTCGCCTGTCCAGCCGCAGGGCAGGGCGCAGCTGGCGATGATCTTGGTCTCCAGGTCACCGTTGTCGTAGCGCAGCGTGGTGCTCTCCGCGTAAGCGGGATATCCGCACGCTCGGCATTTGCCGAAGAAATCGAGGATCTCCTCGGCGCGGGCGTGCGCGATTCGTCGTGCGGGCTTGTCGTCCATAGCCTCTCCAGCCAGCGTGCGGTCCTGCCGAGCAGGCGTCTGTGACGTTAGGTCGGAGGTCGCCGCCCGGCGGGAGTTCGGATGATCGTTGGGCTGATTCACAGGTGCCGCGCGGGTGATTTGGGCCGGTTCCCAGGTTCAGGTGAATGCTGGGCAATCGCAGCGTATTTCCTGCGTATCGCTGGTAGTGGCGACGATGCCCTGGCTACTTGACCTCGCTTGTGACTGACGTTACAAAGGAGCTACCCGCCGACCCGAAGTTCTTCGAACCGGCCGACGAGAAGTGCACAAGTTGGTTACCGATGTCATCGACGTAGTCGCCGAATTCGCGATCGCCCGCAAGACCATCTGGGATCTGCTGCTCGAACCGCAGACATATCCGCGCATGTTCACCGGTATCGGCGCGTGCGAGCAGATCCAGTCCGCCGACGGCGATGTGGTCTGGCAGATGCGCGTCGGCACCTACGGGTCGGGCATACGCACCCACCAGATCCGGCTCAGCGTGGGCCGGTGGTACGAGAGCTTCGAGATGCAATACGCCGCACTGGGCAGCTTCGCGTCGGTGCGACTGCACGGAGACGAGGACCGCACCAAGGTCACTGTCACGTATTTCGCGCCGAGCCGGGTACACCCGCGGGTGGGTGAGCTGTCCAATATGGCGATCGGCGAGTGGACCAAGGCCGGACTGAAGCGGGTGGCCGACGTCGCCAAGGGCGCGCGGACCTCCTTGGTCGTCAACGGCGAGGATTCGCCGATCCGGCGCAACGCGGGTGTGGCGCGGCAGATGGTGGCCACCGGCGTGGTGTTGCCGGTTCGTTTCGATCGGAGTCTCAAACAGCTGCGCTCGCTGGCGAAATGGGGTTTCAACCTGGCGGGCGGATACGCCGCGGGCGCGGCGTACGCCCCGGAGCGGACCGCGATCATCGACGACCGCGGCACCCGGTCCTTCGCCGACATGCACGAGCGCACCAACGCGCTGGCCGCGGCGATGGCCGCGCACGACCTCGGCCCGGGCGACGCCATCGGCCTGCTGGCGCGCAACCACGCGGCCATGGTCGAATGCATGGTCGCCGCAGGCAAATTGGGTGTGGACGTGGCACTGCTGAACGCCGGGCTGGCGGGCCGCACCATCGAGGAGATCGTCCAGCGCGACCGTCTGTCGGCGCTGTTCGTCGACGGTGACCTCGAGGAGTTGGTGCGCTATCTGCACGCCGACATCCCGCGCTACAACACCGACGAGCGTCCGCCGGTACCCGACCGGACGACCGTGGACCAACTGGTGGCGGAGGGGCACACGACTTTCCGCACGCCTGCCCAGCCGGGACGGCTCGTCGTGCTCACCTCCGGGACCAGTGGGACGCCCAAGGGCGCGCGCAGGCCGCATCCGAAGGGCTTCGGGTCCATCGCGGCATTGCTGTCGCGCATCCCGATGCAGGTGAACGAGATCATGCTGATCCCGGCGCCGCTGTTCCACACCTGGGGGTTGGCCGGCCTGCAACTGAGCACCGCGCTGCGCGCGACCGTGGTGCTGCCCGAACGGTTCGACGCGGAGGACTGCCTGCGCCGCATCGCCGAGCATCGGGTCAACACGGTGATCGTCGTGCCGACCATGGTGCAGCGCATCCTCGACCTCCCCGCGCACGTGCGTGCTCGCTACGACACCTCCAGCCTGCGGCACATGATCAGCTGCGGTGCGCCACTGGCAGGCGCGACCGTCGAGCGGTTCATGGAGGCCTACGGCGACGTGCTCTACAACGTCTACGGATCCACCGAGGTCTCCTGGGCGACCATCGCGACCCCCGAGGACCTGCACACCTCGCCGACCACGGCGGGACGCCCGCCGCTGGGCACCAAGGTCGCCGTGCTCGGGCCGGACCACCGCAGACTCCCGATCGGCGCCACGGGACACATCTTCGTCGGCAACCACATGCTGTTCGACGGCTACGTCAACTCCGCGCCACCGGACGAGGCGCACGGCATGCTCGACACCGGCGACCTCGGCTACCTCGACGCCGCGGGCCGGTTGTTCGTCGCGGGACGAGACGACGAGATGATCATCTCCGGTGGCGAGAACGTCTTCCCGCGCCCGGTCGAGGAGGCGCTCGCGCACCTGCCGCAGGTCAGCGACGTCGCCGTGGTCGGTGTGCCGGACCACGAATTCGGCCAGCGGCTCGCGGCGTTCGTGGTGAAACGCGAAGGGTCCGGCCTGGATTCGGACATGGTGCGCACCTACATCCGCAACCGCTTGAGCCGCTTCTCGGTGCCGCGCGACGTCACCTTCCTCTCTGCGCTGCCGCGCGGCGACACCGGCAAGATACTCAAGCGTCTGCTGGCCGGTCCCGGCGCGGCCGAACCGGAGCTACCGCCGTCGATCAACGGTCTGGGCACCGCGGGATCGCCCTGACCGTCCGGCGGCAGCGCCCGGCGGTCAGTAGACGGTGTCCTCCAGGTCGGTCAACGCGGATTCCAGGTGATCGAGCAGCCTGGCCACGTCCGGCACGCTGCGGCGGCAAGCGACGATGCCGATGTCCAGGCTGTCGGCATTGCTGGTGAGGGTGATGTTCACCGCCTGCCCGTCGATCGGGATCGACAGCGGATAGCTGGCCGCGACGCGGGCTCCATTCCAGTACTGCGGTTCACGCGGTCCCGGAATATTGGAGATGACGATGTTGAACGGCGGGCTGGTCAGGGCGGCCGTGGCGGGAAGCAGCAGTGACAGGGCGAGGGGACTGAGCGTCAGCGCCGACAACGAGACCGCCTGGACGGGGGACAGCGCGCGGTAGATCTCTTTGCTGCGATGCATCGAGGAGCTGATCGCCGCCAGCCGCGCGGCCGGGTCGGGCAGGTCGGTGGCCAGATTGCACAGCAGTGCCGCCACGGCGTTGCCCCCGCCGTCACCGTCGTCGGAGTCGGGACGCAGCGAGACCGGCACCATGGCGATCAGCGGCTTGTCCGGCAAGGCGACGTGTTCGAGCAGGTAGGTGCGCAGCGCGCCCGCCGACATTGCCAGCACCACGTCGTTGAGCGTGGTGCCGGTCATCTTCTTGACCTGGCGGATCCGGTCCAGCGGCCACGAGCGGGCGGCGCAACGGCGGGCCCCGCCGATCGGGACGTTGAACATGGTGCGCGGTGCGGCGAAGGGCAGCGTCAACTGCTGCTCGAGCAGCGCGGTGCGGGCCAGGCGCAGGGCCGAAGGCGCCGAGCCCGCCGCGGCGAGCAGGGCGCGCGCTCGAGCGCCGAGCGTTTGCCTGTGCGGGGGATTCGGGCGGTGCCCGGTCGAAGGCGGGAGATGCCAGGGCACCAGCGCTTCGCCGGATTCCGGGTCGGTGGTGAGCGTTCGCTGCAACAGGCGCTGGGCGCCGACGCCGTCGATGAGGGCGTGGTGCATCTTGGCGTACAGGCCGACCCGATCGCCGGCGAGCCCTTCGACCAGATGCGCTTCCCACAGCGGCCGGTGCCGGTCGAGCAGGGTGCTGTGCAATCCCGCGGTCACCTCGGTCAGGGCGTCCAGGCCACCTGCTTCCGGCAGCGCCCACCGCTGGACGTGGTAGTCGAGCTCGACGGCGCTGTCCACGGTCCAGGCCAGCTGTGGAGTGCCGAACAGGCGAGCCGGGCGCTTGCGGAACGTGGGGTGGAAGTTCTGGTCGGCCGCCAGTGTGGCGTACGCGCGCCGGGCGAATTCGGGTCCGGTGCCCTCCACGGGGTCGAAGATGGACAGCGAACCGACGTGCATCGGATGCTCGCGTGATTCCGCGATGAGGAACAAGGCGTCCACCGGCGAGATGAATTCCATGGGCAGTTCCCTCCTGGCGACGCCGCGGCCTCGCCACGGTCTGGTTCCGGACGTGGGGACGGCCGCCGGACTGCTCATGGCGCTGGGAGATCTACGCCGGTCGAACGACGATCCGCCAACCGATGATTCGATGCCGAATCCGGACCGGCTGGGCGGTTCGTCGCGAAATTGTGCGCGCGGGCCTCAGGACAGGCGGCTGACCGGCCAATCCTGCGGCAGTGCGAGCCGTTCGCTGATCATGCTGATCGCGCTGTGCAGGGCCTGGATCTCATCGATGCCGCTGGCCAGCGACGCGCCCTGCTTGCTGATATGGAACCGGCACAGGTGCTGGCGCCGGTCGGCCGCCAGATACGGCCTGCCGATGATGATCGACAACGAGCTGTCGGCTTCGTAGAGGGTGCGGGCCGCGATGAGCGCCTGCGGCTCGTAGGCGACCGTCGTGGCGGCGCGCGAGGGACGGGTGGGCGCGGCGGGGAAGCCGGGGTCGGACGGCTCGGTCACCGCGAAGTGCGCGCCGTGGCTGTTGGCCTGCCGCAGCTCTTGGGCGATGTCCTGGAACGCGCGGTAGAGCGCGGCGATGGAATCGACGCCGTGCGCCCACCGTTCGCCGATTCCCTGGATGCGAAAACCGCACACCACACCGGTGTCACCCGGTGCCATCTGCGGTTTCCCCACCTCGATGGAGACCTCTCGCGTGGCATCGGAGACGGTTCGGGTGGCGATCACCTCCCTGATCCGCCGCCATCTCATGCTCGCGATCGCACCGCCGTGTTCGGATTCGCGCACTGCGGACGTGGTCGTGTCACCAGTGACCCGCGCCGGTATCGCTCTCATGATGTCTGGAGTACCCAAGTTGGACCCCCGTTTACCCTGCGGTTCGAGGTGACCTGGAACGCAGTGTGAAGACACGCCGTATCGGCAAAAGGGCTACCGGACGGTTAACGCGCCTCGCGTTTGGCAGGCTGTCGCCGAGGGTGTGATGGTGGGGCCGCGACGATGAGGAGGGGCGGACGAAGTGGTAACGATTGCGCAGTTGCGAGCGGTTCTGTCGATTTTGCGCGTCGACCCGGACGAGGTCGGCGCACGGGCGGGTGAGACGGGTCTGCACGGTCCGGACGCCGAACGTGTCCTACTGATCGGTTTGCTACACCGGATCGCGAGCAGCGAGCTGCGCGACGTCGTCACCACCACGATGGACGACGAGGAGGCCGCACGGGCCGCCGCGGTCAGCACCCTGCCGGTGAACGGGGAGAACCCCACCGAGCAGGCGCGTTTCGACGCACACTGGCTGCACGACCGTATCGGCGCGCTGGCGGCGGGCACCACCGTGGAACCGGTGCCGGTGCTGCTGGACGCCGCCGCGCGGTCGGCGGACGCGGCCGAGGTCCTGCTGCTGCTCAGCCGCAATCCCCGTGGCCACGACGCGGACACCAGATGGGAGCGTGCGCTCGACGATCTGGGACGCGCCTATCACTTGATCAACGACGAGCGCGTGGGTCGCTCGAACACGACGACCGCGCCGCTGTAGCGACGCGGTCGGTCGGAAGTCCGCCCGGCGGCGCGCTGCGCCGCCGGGATTCGGCTACTTGGTCTGGACCGGAGCGGTTTGGACGGGCTTGTCGGCGAAGCGGGTGGTGCCGTCGGCCGCCTGCAACGTGGTGAGCAGGTCGACACCCGCCACGACGAGCGTGGGGCCGCCGACCGCGATGGTTCCGAGGATGCCGCCGAGGCTCGCGCCGGTCAGCAGACCGGCCACGCAGCCGACGGCGATGGTGACCAGGCAGCCGATCGTGGCGCCGATCGCGGTGCCGACGAAACCGCCTATGGCGGTGGCGAGCCCGAACTGGCTGGCGAATTCGTCACGGGCGCGCTGGTTCTCGGTCATGGACGCGACCGGCTTGGCCACCAGTGGCTCGGTGATCGCGATGCCCTCCGGCCTGGACGGCTTCAGCTCGAGCACGGTGCTGTCCTTCTTCAGCTCCGGGCGGACCGGAATGGCGGTCCCCGCGATCCGGAAGTCGAGCGGCAACGTCATCGTGACGTGGCCGTCGCGGTCCCGGATGTCGACCACGTCGATCACTTGCGCGATGTCGGCCGGGGCGCCTGCGTGGTCGACGAGCACCCCGTTGCGATCGGTTAGTCGCGCGTTCTCGTCGCCCGCGGGCTGATCGCGCAGTGCCTTGGACAACTGGAAGGTTCCGCCCCGGAGCGCGGCGACCACCGACTGGTCGACGATCTTGGCCGAGTAGGTGATGTCGGGAGCGGGCTCGCCGTGGGCGACGCCCGCGGCGACGGTCAGCGAGCCGATGGCGAGTATCGCTGCCGCAGTGATGCCGCGGAGTTGCATGTTACGTCCATTCCTTCATCGGGTTCACCTGCGTCCAGCACGGCCGGACCCGCGCACTCCGGCGGCGCAAGGGCAGTCGTCTAGGGTCGCTGAGCAGCCTAGCAGCGCCCACAGCTACCGATGAGCGTTCCGGCTCGACCGGTCGGAGATATCGAAAAATTCTCCGACCGGCCGAGTTTCGGATCCGGCGCTCAGCGCGCCGTGGCCAGTTCGCCTGTCCGCTCGGCGCGCAGGATCGTCGCGCTGGTGCCGGGCGGCCATTCGAGTCCCGCGTCGAGCCGGTCGAGCACCTCGGTACCGGGCCGCGGATTGCGGGACCGCTCGATCTCGCTGATCACCTTGGCCGGCGGGCCGCCGTTGCTCGCCACATCAGCCTGGGTCCACTTCATCTCGCGCCGCCGCGCACGCACGCGGGTGGCGAGCCCGTCCAGATCGAGCACGATGGCCGTCTCGACCTCGTCCGGGGGCGGCGGCGCCGGTCGCGCCGGTGCGCCGCGCTCTTCCTGCTGGTGCTTCTCCCGCAGCATTCCGGCGGTGATCAGCCTGGACCGTTTCCGCCTACCCATCTTCGCCACACGCTCTCCCATCCTCGGTCGAGTCGATCGATTGCGTCGCACTGCTCCGGCGGGCGGGCGGCGCCCATCGCGCCGGGAACGCTGAACATCATGGGGGAGGGTGGCCGCGGACCTCGCTCGACGCGCCGGGTCAGTGCGGCCGGTCCTCCGGCTGGAGAATGAGCACCGGGATCTCGCGCTCGGTCCAGGATTGGTAGGTGTCGAAGTCCGCGTAGAGGGCTACGAGCAAGGGCCACAAGCGATTCTTCTCTTCCTGGCTCGCCACGCGGGCACGGACGCGTCGATGCTCGGCCCCGACCTGTACCCGGGTGACGGGATGCGCCAGGAGGTTGAAGTACCACTGGGGGTGATTCGGTAACCCGCCTTGCGAGGCGACCACCAGGGAACCGGCGACGAGCACCGTGGAGGAAACATGGAGCGGGTCAGCGGCAAAGTCGTTCTGGTGACCGGTGCGGGACGGGGGCAGGGGCGCAGTCACGCGGTCGCGCTGGCCGAGGAAGGCGCCGACATCATCGCCTTCGACATCTGCGCCGACATACCCAGCGCGCGTCGCTCAAATTGGGCCTGGCCTGAAGTGACGCGGAATGCGCCGCGTCACTTCAGGATGAGCAGCGCGGACCGCTCGATGCGGTCCGCGATGTCGGAATACGATTCGTAGCCCATCCCGGCGTGGACAAGCGCACCCGCGTAGAGCAATTCGAGCGATTTCAGAATATCCGCGTCGGGATTTCCGGACAGCGCGTGCGCGAGGCGGGTGCGAATTTCCAAGCCGATGCGCGTCCGCAAATGCTCGACGTCGGGGTCGCGGCCGAGCAGCGCGCTGGTGACCGCGCCGGACAATTCCGGTTCGTCGGCGACCAGCAACGCGATGCTGCGGAGTTCGGCGATCACCCGCACGGTGGCGTCCGGATCCTCGCTCACCGGGGATGGTTGTGCGCGCAGCCTGCGCCAGAAGATCTCCGCGACCAAGTGTTCCTTGGAGGAGAAATAGGTGTACGCGGTGGCGGTGCCGACCTTGGCGTTGGCGGCCACCATCCGGATGGTCATGCCGGCGAAACCCTCCCGGGAAAGCACTTCCAGCGCCGATCTGGTGAGCTTGTCGACGGTGTCGGCCTGCTTTCCGGACAAGCGCCGCCGCGTCGCTTCGACGGTTCTGGAATCGCTTTCGGACATGTGTCTAGATGGTAGTGTCGCCATTTCGTTCGAGCAACTTTCCTGCTCTCGTCCCGGCTCCACAGCGCCCGCATCGCCGCCAGGTATTCGCGCAGCACGGTGCGCCGCTTGTTCGCGGGTACTCCGTGATCGGCGAGTTCGTCGTTGTTCCAGCCGAATCCGGCCCCCAGCACCACCCGGCCACCGGAGGTAGCGGTCGTCGGGTAGCGACGCGTCGCCGGTCTGCGGGTGCGCCGCGTCGCGCGCGACCGGGATGTGGGTGTGCTCGGGGACGTAGAAGGAGGCGAAGCCCGCCTGCTCGGCCGCTCGGGCCGCCGCGGCGGGAGTGATGCCACGGTCGCTGGTGAACAGGACGATGCCGAATCGCATGGAAATCCTTGTCTGGTCGTTCGGCGAGCTGCCGTGCGCTCCCCGCGTGACGGCATCGGCGAAGGTGGCCGCGCGCTGCGAACCGCCGTGTCTGGACAGTTGTATGGAGCATAGTCCGATCGCCGGACGGCCTACAAGAACGTGTTCTTGATTCGAGGTGTGTATCGGTCGGGAGATCGGACGGCGGATTTTCTTCTCGCGAGATCGCTCGTTCGGGATTGTCCTGAAAAACTGACAGTGGTACCGTCCAGACAGATGTCCAGCTCTGTGTCTCTCTGAGGTGTCGCGTGGACGATCCTTGTTGAGAACTTGTTATCGAATTCGGAGTGTGGGCGATGACGGCTGTGGTGGGGCCGCTGGTGTTCGATCCGTATGACTACGGGTTTCATGAGGATCCGTATCCGACGTATCGGCGGCTGCGGGAGGAGGCGCCGCTGTACCACAACCCGGATCTGGGATTCTGGGCGTTGTCGCGGCACGGGGATGTGGTGGGCGCATTCCGCGACAGTGTGCGGCTGTCGAGCGCCAACGGAGTGTCGTTGGATCCGGCCGCCTGGGGTCCGCACGCGCATCGGGTGATGTCGTTTCTGGCGATGGACGATCCCCGGCATATGCGGATGCGGCGGTTGGTGTTCAAGGGGTTCACGCCGAAACGTGTCGCGGAGATGGAGGACCGGATCCGGGAGTTGACGCTGTCGTATCTGGAGCCCGCGTTGTCCGGTGCCGCGTTCGACTGGATCGATGAGGTGGCGGGCAAGTTGCCGATGGATGTGATCTCGGAGTTGATGGGGGTTCCGGTGGTGGATCGGGTGGAGATTCGGCGGTTGGCGGATCTGGTGGTGCACCGTGAGGACGGCGTATTGGACATCCCGATGGCCGCTGTCGAGGCATCGATCAAACTGCTCGGCTACTACACGGAGATGGTGGCCGAGCGTCGGCGCGCCCCGAAAGAGGATCTGACCTCGGCTTTGCTGGATGCGGAGATCGATGGTGACAGGCTCGCCGATGCGGAGATCATCGGTTTCCTGTTCTTGATGGTGGTGGCGGGCAATGAGACCACGACCAAATTGCTGGGTAATGCGTTGTATTGGGGTGCGCGTTATCCGGGGGAGTACGCGAGGGTCGTCGCGGATGCGGATCTGGTGTCCGGCTGGGTGGAGGAGACCCTGCGCTATGACACCTCCAGTCAGATGGTCGCCCGCACCGCGACCGAAGACCTCGCGTACCACGGCGGGGTGATTCCGGCGGGGGCGAAGGTGTTGTTGCTGATCGGTTCGGCCAACCGTGATCCGGCGGTGTTCGGCGACGGTGACAGTTTCCGCCTCGATCGTGCCGATCGGTCCGGGCTGGCCAGTTTCGGTGCGGGCGTGCATTTCTGCTTGGGGGCGCACCTGGCCCGTTTGGAAGCGACCGTCGCGCTGACCGAGTTCGCGTCCCGAGTGCGGTCCTACGACGTCCTCGAGTCCGGTATCGCCCGTGTTCATTCGTCCAATGTGCGTGGCTTCGCCCACCTACCCATCGCCGTGGAGACCCGATGAGCCGTCCATTCCAATGGATCCGCATGCCGGGATCGCCGCGCAGGCCCGTGCGGAGCCGCTCATGAGAATCCGCGCCGATCTCGATCTGTGCCAAGGACACGCGGTCTGTCAAGCCGAGGCTCCCGAGGTGTTCACGGTGCCCCGACGCGGGCAGGTCGAAATCCGGCACGAGGTACCGGACGCCGAACTCCGGCCCGCCGTGGCGGACGCGATCCGCTATTGCCCCACCCAAGCCCTGTCGATCGCCGACGAAGGCGCGACCGACTCCGCTCCGAAAGGTACCGACTGATGCCACGTTTCGACCGCGCCGAGCTCGACGAGATGATCCAGCGCTGGATCGTGGAGAACCAGCGCTGCGAGGAGAAGGGCGACTGGAAGCCCCTCGCGCAGATGTACACCGAGGACGCCACCTACGGCTGGAACTACGGACCCACCCAGGAATTCATGGCCGTCGGACGCGGCGAGATCCGGGAGCTGGCCCTCGGCCAGGAGATGGCCGGGCTGGAGGGCTGGACCTACCTGTACCAGGAATTCGTGGTCGACGACCGCACCGGCACCGTCATCGGGTTCTGGAAGCAGATCAGCGAGGCGACACGACCGGATGGGCGCAACTACTCGCCCGAGGGTATCGGCGGCAGCTGGTTCCGCTACGGCGGCGACTTCCAATGGTCCTGGCAGCGCGACTTCTTCGACTTCGGCAATGTCTCGGCGCTGTTCGTCGAGATGATCACCGACAAGGCGCTCACCCCGGGGATGCAGAAGCGCATCGAGCGCTCGGTCTCCGGCGCGCCGCTGCCCGGCTGGTATCGCGTCGGCGAATCGCCCGCCTCGCTGTGGTGACCGACATGGCCGGACCACAGAGCCGTTTCGCCGACCTGGACCGCGACACCCTGGCCGCGCTGCTGCCCGAACTGCTGCTGTGCGGGCACCTCATCGACCGCTCCGGCATGGCGCACTCGATCGCCGCGTTCGGCCGCGAGGGCATGACCGAGATCGCCATCGAGGAGTGGCAGGTGGCCAGCCCGGTCTACACCCGGCGCATGCAGCGGGCGCTCGGCTTCGCGGGTGACGGCGTGGAGACCATCTTCAAGGGACTGCAACTGGACATCGGCGCTCCACCGCAGTTCATGGACTTCCGTTTCCGGGTCGACGACCATCACCACGGCGAGTTCTGGCTCGACCACTGCGGTGCGCTCGCCGACGTGGAACCGATGGGCGAGGACTTCGTCGTGTCGATGTGCCACGACATCGAGGACCCGACCTTCGACGCGACCGCGCTGGCCACCAATCCGCATGCCCAGGTCCGGCCGATCCACCGCCCGCCCCGCCGTCCGGCCGATCGCGAGCCGGTGTGCGCGTGGACGGTCGTGATCGACCCCGCGCACGTACCGCCGCCGGTGCCCGCCAACGCCGACCTGGTCGCCGGGTCGGTGGCGGCCGGACTGGATCTGGCCGCGATCGACCCCGCCGACGAAGGGCGGCCGGACTACTCCGGCCCCTTGCTCAGCGATGTGCGTTTCGCGGATTTCTCCCGCTCCGCGCTGGTTCGGCTCGCCGACGAGGTATGTCTGCAACACCACCTGCTCACCCTGGGTTTCCTGATCGCGGTGCGCGCTCGGGTGGACGCCGACGCGGCGCTGGAGATCGGACGTAAACAGTTCGCGGGCATCGCCGGGCTCACCAGTGAACGCCTGCGCGATTGTCTCGGTCTCGGTGACGACGCCGCCGCGCTGGCGACGGTACTGCGGTTGCACCCCGCTCTGAATCCCCTGCCGTACACCGGAATCGAGATCGGGGCCGCCGGCGACACGGTCACGGTGACGTTCCCGGCCGCCAGTGGCGCGCACGCCGACGGCACGTGGCCTTCGATGCTCGACCCCGAGCACCTACAGCCGCTGAACGCCCTCGTCCGCGGCGTGAACCCGCGTTTCTCCGCCGAGGTCGTCGCCGCGGGCGAGGACGGCTGGCATGCCGCGATCACGCTGGGCGACACACCGTTCCGGGAGGCGACGGAGGTCGCGCTGACCCGGTTCAGCACCGGCGCGGCCTTCACCTTCACCGACCGGGGGATACCCCTTCCGCTCACCGTCGTCTGACCGCACCACCCAGAGATGGAACGACATGGCCAACAACTTCGCCGACCTCTTCGAGCACTCCGTGGACGCCATGCCCGAGCGGGTGGCTCTCATCCAGTCCGGCCGTCGCGTGACCTACCGCGAACTCGACATCCGCGCCAATCGGCTCGCACACCATCTGGCGAGCATCGGTGTGGGCGCGGGAACGCACGTGGGTTTCCAGATGCACAACAGCATCGAGACGATGGAGACGCTGATCGCGTGCTTCAAGCTCGCCGCCGTCCCGATCAACATCAATTACCGGTACGGCGTCGCCGAACTGGCCTACGTCTACGAGAACGCGGATCTCGAAGTGCTCGTGCACCACTCCTGTTACGGCGCCGCCGTCCGGGAGGCCGGGGAGCGAACGCCCGGATTGCGGCACATGATTCGCGTCGCCGACGAATTCTCGCCGGACCTGGACGATGTGGCGACGTCGTACGAGTCGGCCCTCGCCGCCGGAGCGACGGACCGTCCGGTGGTCGAACGCAGCGCCGACGACCTGTTCATGATGTACACCGGCGGGACGACCGGCATGCCGAAAGGCGTCATGTGGCGGCAGGAGGATATGTGGCGCGTCCTCGGCGGCGGCATCGACTTCTACACCGGTGAACCGGTCGCCGACGAGTTCCAGCAGTCCCGCACCGGCGCCCGGATCGATCCGAGCGCCTGGCTGGTGCTGCCGCCGCTGATCCACGCCGCCGCCATGATGCCCACCTTCACGGCGCTGTGGTCGGGCAACACCGTGATCTTCGAGTCCCGCTTCGACGCCGGACGCGTCTGGCGGACCGTCGCCGAGCAACGCCCGCAGGTCATGGTGATCACCGGCGACGCCATGGCCAGGCCGCTGATCGAGTCGTATCGGAGTGAACCGGTGGACGCCTCGTCGCTGCTGGCCATCGCCTCCGGCGCCGCGCTGTTGTCGCAACCGGTGAAGAACACGCTGCTGGAGACGTTCTCGTGGGCGGTGGTCTCGGACTCCATCGGATCGTCGGAGACCGGGTTCGGCGGTATCGGGTTCGCCCAGAAGGACGACGATCCGGCGCGCGGCCCCCGCGTGCGGACCGGCCGCGGTGCGGTGGTCGTGGACGACGACGGCCGCCCCGTCGCGCCCGGTTCGGAAGGCTGGCTGGCCAAGACCGGCAACGTGCCGATCGGTTACTACAAGGACCCCGGCAAGACCGAGAAACTGTTCAAGTCCGTCGACGGCGTGCGCATGGTCGTCACCGACGACCGGGCCCGCGCCGAGACCGACGGGTCGATCACGCTGATCGGCCGCGGCAACATGGTGATCAACACCGGCGGCGAGAAGGTGTTCGTCGAAGAGGTCGAAAGCGTGGTGAAAACCCACGCCGCGATCTTCGACGCGGTGGTGATCGGCGTGCCGCATGAGCGCTGGGGGCATCAGGTCGCCGCGGTGGTGTCGCTGTCCGGGCCGGTCGAATTCACCGCCCTGCACGCGCACGTGCGCAAGTTCCTGGCCGGATACAAAGTACCCAAACAGGTCTGGGTCGCCGACACCATCGTGCGCGCGCCGAGCGGCAAACCCGACTACCGGTGGGCCAAGCAGTACGTGGCCGGTCGAGGGCCCGACCACAAGGCGGACTGACATGATCCGGGTGATCCAATGGGCGACCGGCGGGGTCGGGCGGGCCGCCATCGAGGGCATTCTCGACCATCCCGAACTGGAACTGGCCGGAGCCTGGGTGCACAGCGCGGACAAGGACGGCATGGACCTGGGCGAGCTGGTCTGCCGCCCGCCGGTGGGGGTGCGCGCGACCACCGATGCCGACCGCTTGCTCGCCACGCCGGCCGACTGCGTGCTCTACAGCCCGTTCATGGCCGACGCCGCGACGGTGCGCGCGATCCTGCGGTCCGGCAAGAACGTCGTCACACCGCTGGGCTGGTTCCATCCGCGCCGCGCGGAGCGGGAACGGTACGACGAGCTGTGCCGAGCCGCCGGAGTCACCCTGCACGGGACCGGAATACATCCCGGCGGCATCACCGAGAAGATCCCGCTGGTGGTGTCGGCGCTCTCGGGGGCGATCACCACGGTGCGCGCCGAAGAGTTCTCCGACATCCGCACCTACGGCGCGCCCGAAGTAGTCCGGGACTGGATGCTGTTCGGCGCCACGCCGGAGCGGGCCGCGTCCAGCGTCATGGCGAACGTGCTCGCGGGCGGCTACAGCCAGTCGGTGTGGATGATCGCCGAAGCGCTGGGCATCGCGCTCGACGAGCGGTTGCGGGTGACGCACGACATGGCGGTGGCCACCGCGCCGATCGATTCGCCCATCGGCCCGATCGCGCCCGGGCGCGTCGCCGCGCAGCGCTTCCGCTGGGAAGGGACCGTTCGCGGTACTCCGGTGATCACGGCCGCGGTGAACTGGTTCATGGGCACCGAGAACCTCGACCCGCCTTGGACCTTCGGACCCATGGGGGAGCGATACGAGGTCGAGATCGTCGGCGATCCCGGCGCGACGGTGACCTTCACCGGTATGCACGCGCACAGCGCCGCCGCGGGTCTGGTGCGCAACCCCGGCATCGTCGCCACGGCCATGCACTGCGTGAACTCGATCCCCTACGTCGTCGCCGCCGAGCCGGGTGTGCGCACGTATCTCGAATTGCCGCTGGTCGCTGGTCGCGCCGCCGCATGGCTGCGCGACTGTGACGCGGCCTGCGCGTTGCCCGCCGAGGCCGATCCCGACGCCGCGCGGCGCACTTCGCCGCGCTGACCGGCTCGCATGTTTCATCTAGGAGGTAGCAATGGCGGCTCCGGCATTCCCGGTCGGATTCGATTTCACCGACCCGGCGCTGTGGGAGAACCGAAGTCCGGTCGCGGAATTCGCTCAGCTGCGACGGACCGCCCCGGTGTGGTGGAACGCGCAATCCGACGAGACGTCCGGTGGTTTCCACGACGGCGGCTACTGGGTGGTCAGCAAGCTCGCCGACATCAAGGAGATCTCCAAGCATCCGGAGCTGTTCTCCTCGGAGCGGAAAGGGGCCATCATCCGCCTGCCCGGCGACATCACGCCGGAACAGATGGCGCTCACCGGCGCTCTGCTGGTGAACATGGACCCGCCCAAGCACTCCAAGATCCGGCGGATCATATCCAAGGGCTTCACGCCGCGGGCGGTGGAGAACCTGCGCGCCGCGCTCACCGAGCGCGCCGAGCGGATCGTGCACGAGGCCAAGAAGTCCGGCGGCGGCGACTTCGTCGAGCAGGTCGCCTGCGAACTGCCGTTGCAGGCCATCGCCGAGCTGATCGGCGTGCCGCAGGAGGATCGAAAGAAGATCTTCGACTGGTCGAACCAGATGCTCAACTACGACGACCCCGAGTACGGCGATCCCGCGATGGCCTCGGCCGAAATCCTCGGTTACGCATGGCATATGGCCGAGCAGCGCCGTGCCTGCCCGGTGGGCGACATCGTGAGCGAGCTGGTGCACGCCGACGTCGACGGCGAGGCGCTCGGCTCCGACGAGTTCGGTTTCTTCGTCATCCTGCTCGCCGTGGCAGGCAACGAGACCACCCGCAACGCCATCACGCACGGGATGAAGGCGTTCGTCGATCACCCGGAACAGTGGGAGACCTACCGGCAGCAGCGTCCACGTACCGCGCCCGACGAGATCGTGCGATGGGCCACTCCGGTGACCGCCTTCCAGCGCACCGCGACGGAGGACCTGGAACTCGGCGGGCAGCGGATCCGGCAGGGTCAGCGGCTCGGATTGTTCTACAGCTCGGCGAATTTCGACGAGGAGGGCTTCGAGAATCCGTTCACGTTCGATGTCCTGCGCAATCCGAATCCGCACGTGGGTTTCGGCGGCACCGGCACGCACTACTGCGTCGGCGCGAACCTGGCCCGGCTGGAGATCGATCTGATGTTCAACGCCATCGCCGACGCGATGCCCGGCCTGCGGCAGGTGTCCGATCCGGTGCGGCTGCGGTCCGGGTGGATCAACGGCATCAAGAGCTGGCGGGTGCGCTACGAGTAGCTGCCGGGCGCGGGGTCCCCGTCACGCGACGGGGAGCTCTCGCGTGCCCGGCCACGTCGTCAGCTGTCGTCGTTCTTGCGGCGCCTGCGGTAACGAACGGTGCAGGGCTGCGCGAGCTGCACGACCATCTTGGAGTGGTCGTTGCGGTAGCTGTCCGACGGCTGGACCATCTCGAACTCCCAGTCCCGCAACAGCAGCGAGAAGATCGCCTTCAGCTGCATCAACGCGAACGCCGCGCCGACACAGCGGTGGCGGCCCGCGCCGAACGGAATCCAGGTCCAGCGATTGACGAGGTCGGCTTGGTTGGGATCGATATAACGTCCGGGATCGAAAGCGTCCGGGTCCGGGAAGTCCTCCGGGATCCGATTCGAGATCGCGGGAGTGGCGGCGACGTGATCGCCCGGCTCGATCCGATGACCGCAGACGTCGAATTCGCCGCGCGCCACCCGCATCAGGATGATCAGCGGTGGATGCAGGCGCAGCGTCTCCTTGAGCACGGATTCCAGCATCGGGATCTGGCGCAGCGCGCCGAAACTGATGTCCGAGCCGTCGGCGTAGAGCTCGTCGAGTTCGGTGACGACCCGGTCGAGCACCTCGGGGTGGCGCAGCATTTCGATGATCGTCCAGGCCGCCGTGCCGGAGGTGGTGTGATGGCCCGCGAACATCATGGAGATGAAGATGCCGGTGATCTCGCTGGCGCTGAAGCGCGGTTCGCCGTTGTCGCCCGGGATCGAGATGAGCACGTCGAGCATGTCCCGGTCGTCCTTGCCGGCCGGCGGGTCGGCGGCCCGGCGATCCATGATCCCCTGGACCAGTTCGACCAACTCGGCCCGCGCCTGATCGCGGCGGCGGAAACTCTCGATCGGAGCGTAGGGGTCGACGTAGGCCAGCGCGTCGGTGCCGCGTTCCAGGTCGTGGTAAAGGTGCGCGAAGCGGTCGTCGAGGTCGTTGCGGAACTTCACGCCGATCAGGCAGGCCGAGGAGGTGTAGATGGTCAGCTCGGCGAAGAAGTCGAGCAGGTCGATCTCGCCCTCGTCACCCCAGCGCGCCAGCATCCGCTCCACCTCACGGGCGATGGTGACGGCGTGCCCGCGCATGTGTTCGGCGCGCAGCGCCTGGTTGTGCAGCATCTCCTTGCGGCGTTCCGGGCTGGCGTCGAAGACGACGCCTTCGCCGAAGATCGGCTTCATGAAGGGGTAGGCGGCGGCCTGGTCGAGGTCGTCGTCGCCGGAGCGGAAGAAGAACTCGTTGGCCTCCGCACCCGACAGCAGGATGACCTGGCGCCCGGCCAGGTCGAACGAGCCGACGTCGCCGCACTCCGCGCGGACCCGGCGCATCAGCCCGATCGGGTCGACGCGGAACTCCTCCAGATGACCGTGCTCGTGGTCGCCTCCGGATACCCGCTGCGGTTTCACCAGAGTCATTGGAAATCCTTCCCCAGATAAGTGTCCAAGTTTTATGATGGACACGTGTCTGGACAGTACTACGGTTAGCGAGCCTCCGGCAAGACGCGGACCGCGACCGGCCTCGGCTGTCCGGGCCACAGGTGTGCGGCCGTCTGCGCACAGCCCGTGACGAGAAGTGATCGGTGGTTTCGAGGATGAGTTTCGGCAGCCGAGCCATGCTGACGACGTGGCGGTTGCTTCGGTTGAAAGTCGCCGGAGCGGCGCTGATCCTGTTCGTCGTCGCGGTGGTCGCGGTCGCCGCGTCGATGTACGCCGGACGCTTCCGCTCGACGGTGGCCGTCACCGTCGAGACGCCCCGCTCCGGCCTTGTGCTCGACACCGATGCCAAGGTGCGGATGCGCGGCGTGGAACTGGGCAAGGTCAGCGCCGTGGAGTTCCGGGGCGACCGGGCGCGTCTGCGCCTCACGCTGGATCCCGAACTGCTGCGGCTGGTGCCCGCCAACGCGACCGTGGACATCCGCTCGACCACCGTGTTCGGGGCCAAGTACGTGAATTTCGTGGTGCCGAGCGCTCCTTCGCCGACACCATTGCGCCCCGGCTCGACGATCCGCGCGGAATCGGTCACCGTCGAATACAACACGCTGTTCCAGCGTCTGAGCGATGTCCTGGCGAAGGTCGACCCAGCTGAACTCGACGCCACTCTTGCCGCCTTGGACACGGCGCTACAGGGGCGTGGCGACCGGCTGGGTGACCTGCTCGTTCGCACCGACGACCATCTGCGGCAAATCAACCCGAGCCTGCCCGCGCTGCGACGGGATCTGTCGTCGGCCGCGCAGGTCACCGGGCTCTACGCCGACACCACTCCCGACCTGCTCCGCGCGGCCGCCGACGTCACCGCGACCGGCGGGACGCTCGCCCAGGGCGCGGAAGACCTGGATGCCGTGCTGCTCAACCTCATCGGCCTGGCCGACACCGCCCGGTCGGCGCTGACGGAGAACGAGCAAGGGCTCACCGCTGTGCTCGAAACCCTGCGACCCACCAGCTCGCTGCTCGATACCTACTCACCCGTGCTGTATTGCGTGGTCACCGGCATCGCGAAAGCCCTTCCCGCGGCCGAGGCCATCATCGGTGGAATCAAACCCGGGGCCATCTTCAACGCGAGCTTCATGTACGGCGCCCAGCCCTACGAATATCCCGACGACCTGCCGAAGGTGAACGCGACCGGCGGGCCGCGTTGTGCCGGGATCCTCGATCGGGTTCCCGACAGCCACGCCGACTATGTGGTCACGGATACCAACGAAGGCGCGCCGTTCACTCCTTCCATGGCGGTCATACCGAGCGCGCCCAAGGTCTTCCAGATCCTCTTCGCCGGTATGCCCGGAGTGCCGCGCTAGTCGGCGGCCGCCGCCGGCCGTAGTCGAATTCGCCTTCGCCGAGGACCTCCGCGGCGATCGTCTCGGGCGAGGACGGGCTACCGCCCGCTCACCACTTATGGGCACCGGCTGATGGCGGTTTCCGGTGGGGGTTCGGTGGTCGTGCCTACCTCCGGTTCGGTCGCGGCTCGCAGGACGGTGTGCGGGTCGCCGTGGTCGGTCACCCGGCCGTCCCGCAGCAGCAGGCAGTAGTCCGCGCGCAGGGCGTCCTCGCGCCGGTGCGTGGCGTGCACGACCGTAACGCCGTGGGCTCCGACGTGGCGGACGGTGTCGGAGATCTCCTGCTGCGCGGACGAGTCCAGGCCGGTGGTCGGTTGGTCGAGCAGCAGGAGGTCCGACTCCTGGGCGAGTGCCTGTGCGAGCAGCGCCCGTTGGCGCTGGCCTCCGGAGAGGCTGTCGAGCCCGCGCTCGGCCAAGTCGGTGATGGCCATCCGGTCGAGGCACGCGCGGACGATGGCGCGATCACCGCGACGGACCACTGAAAGGATGAAGATGACGTTGTCGATGGGATGCACCAGGTGGCGCGGGATTACGCCGTGGGCGTTTCAGTGCGGCTGATGGCGCGCGGGATTTCGAGGGCGGCCAGTTTGTCGGGGTTGCGGATGCCGTAGCCGCTGACGATCTGGTCGTCGGCGATGTCGAACACGAGGACGGCTTCCAGTTTGTCGCCTATATAGCACGCGAGTGCCGGTTGACTGTTGCAGTTCACTGTCTCGATGCGTACTTCCGGTCGCCGCTGCGCGTATCTGAAGACCGCCATGAGAATCGCGCCCACTCGTTCGGCGCCGACCATGACCAGCTCCGGCAGTGCGGTCACCTTGCCGCCGCTGTCGGTGGTCCAGGTGATGTCCGGCGCGAGCAGCGACAGCAAGCCCTCCATGTCCCCGGTGCTCGCGGCCGTGATGAAGCGTTCGGTGACCGCGGCGGTTCGGACGGTGTCGACGGGGCCGTAGCGCTTGCGCCGGGAATGGACATGGTTGCGGGCGCGGCGGGCGGTCTGATGCACGGCGTCGACGGATTTCCCTGTTGCGGAGGCAATTTCGTCGTAGTCGAAGCCGAATACCTCACGCAGCACGAAAACCGCCCGCTCGGTGGGGGTGAGCGTTTCCAGCACGATCAGCATCCCCATCGAGACCGATTCGGTGAGTACCACATCGCTCGATGCGTCACCGTCGGTGAGCAGCAGCGGCTCGGGCAGCCACGGTCCGACGTACTCCTCGCGACGACTGGCGCTGGCCCGCAACGCATTCAGTGCCTGCCGCGTGACGAGCTGGGCCAGATAAGATTTCGTATCCCGGACCGTGGCCAGGTCCACCCGCCGCCACCGTAGATAGCTGTCCTGCAGCACGTCGTCGGCTTCGGTTGCCGAGCCCAGGATTTCGTAGACGATGGTGAACAGCAGCGGTCGCAGGTGAACGAAACGCTCGGTGTGCTCGTCGGTGGAGGTCATGGCTTCGGAACTCCCTGCGGCTCGGCTGCGCTCAGATCCTTACGCCTGCCCAAGCCCAGGAAGGTCGGGATCGCGCCGGGTTTGCGGGCTTCCTTGCGGATGGTCCCGATCGGGCCCGCGAGACCCACCCGCTCCTTGATCCACCCGGCCACACGCCCGCCGATGTACATCGGCACGGGTGTGTCGTCACGCCGGCTGAATTGCATCGCACCCGCGCGGCTACCCAAACCGACGGTGCAGGCGGTGAAGGCCACGTCCAGCACAGCGGGTTCGTCCCCGGCGATGCGGGCCAGTACATTGTCGGCGGCCTGCGCGCCCAAGGGTTGGGCGGCATAGCAGCTCATCCGCAGCGGGCGGCCCGAGGGCGCGACCGCGTCCCCGGCGGCGACGATGCGTTCGTCATCGATACTGGTCAACGTCTCGTCGGTCAGCAGCCGGCCCAGGTCATCGGTGCGCAGCCCACTGCGTGCCGCCAGTTCGGGCACCCCGAATCCGGCGGTCCAGATCGTGATCGCACCGGGCAGCGCCGCGCCGTCGGTCAGGACGACCCCGTCGCGCCGCACCTCGCCCACCCGCGCGTGCTCACGCACCTCTACTCCATTCTCGGACAACCACTTCACCACCGACCGCCGGGCCGGATTCGAGAAGTTCGCCGCCAACTTACCGCCACCCACCAGTGTCACGGTACGGCCCTGCTCCACGAGTTCGGCGGCGGTCTCGATGCCGGTGAGCCCGCCGCCGACGACGACAATCGGCGCCTGGACCGGCACGTCCGCCAGCGCCGCGCGTAGCCGCTGGGCGTGTTCGAATTCGGCGATCGGGTAGGCGAATTCGGTGGCACCGGGCACCGACGCCGGCACCGCGGCGGTGCTGCCGACCGCGTAGACCACGTAGTCGTAGTCGAGCGCGCGCCCCGAACCCAGTTCCACCCGGCGGGCGGCGGTCTCGATGCGGATGGCATGATCGACGATCATCCGCACCCCGGCGCCGAGTAGCGTGTCGTAGTCGATGGCAGCCTCATGGGTACCGGCCACGAACTGGTGCAACCGCATGCGCTCGACGAACCGCGGACGCGGATTGACCAGTGTGATCTCGACATCGCGACGCAGCTGCAGCCGATTGGCCGCCACGGCACCGGCGTAACCGCCGCCGATCACAACCACTTTGGTGATGGCATTGAAATCAGTCATGCCCTCCAGACACGCCACATCGTCCAGATCTGACACGAAGTGACAGTCGTCACGTTCGCGGCCCGTCGCCAGCCCGCCGAGATCGTCGGCTCGTGTACCGGTGGAGTGCACGAAAATCGACAATCCAGGGTGGCCTGCGGGTCCGCTCAGCGCAGGTATCGCGCCGCCGATCTGGAACATGTGCACTCGGAGGATGACGGCTTCCGGCGGCCCCCGGCCTCGCCGCAGGGCGGTCCGATGACGGATGCAGAACAACAGACGTCGACGCTGCGGGTTCGGCACTGGTCGCCCGGCTGGGGCGCTGTCGAGATTCACGCCCGCCAAATCGAGCGGTGTTGATATTCGCGACCAAGGTGGTGCCGAGATTCGCGACCAGAACCGGACGCCGCGGCGACAACGCGCGATCCCGCTGGTCGCGCCCGAGGGAATCGCGTCGGGACAGGTTAGGTCGACCGGATGCCGCTGCGGCACGAGCCGGATGCCTCCAAGGCCGAGTGGTTCACCGAGCGTCGTGATCCATGGGCGCAACTGTGTTCGATCGGGCCGAGCGGGTTCGCGTGGTTCGTGCGACCGAGAACGACCTGCCCTGGACCGGCATCATGTGCAGCGCCGCGCTGATCGAGGCCTTGCGGGACGACGCGGAACTGGACGTCGAGGAGACCGTGCCGTCGGGCGATCGGCCCTACTGGCGGGAGGGCACGTGAACGCTTCGTAGCCGTTGAGGCGCGATCCCCGGCACGACCGCCGCTACGGTGGGTTGGCATGGACACTGCTGCGCTCGCCGTGCCGGAGTCGGCGCGCGTTCCTCCGGTGTCGGCGCTGGGCCGCGTCCGGAGGATCGTGAAGACACAACCAGTGGTCGTCGTGGCCGGATGCCTGGTCGTGGTGCAGCTGGCCGTCCGTTGGTGGGTGGCCGACAGCGGCTTCTTCTATTGGGACGATTTCATCCTGGTCGGCCGGGCGGCTCGCTACGGGCTGTGGTCCACCGATCTGCTGCTGTACGACCACGACGGGCACTTCATGCCGTTGGCCTTCGTCACGGCCTGGGCGGTGAACGCGGTGGCGCCGCTGGTCTGGGCGGGGCCGGTGACGGTGACGGTGCTCATGCAGCTGGGTGCGTCGGTAGCCGTGGTGCGCATGCTGCTGCTCATCGTGGGCCCCCGCTGGCCGCTCCTGATACCGCTGGTCTTCTATCTGTTCTGCCCCCTGACCATCCCGGCGTTCGCTTGGTGGGCCGCCGCTCTCAACGCGCTGCCGCTGCAATTCGCCCTCGCCTGGATGATCGGGGACGCGGTGTCGCTGGTCCGGAGCGGTCGCCGCCGATACGCGCTGTCCGGAGTCGCGGTGCTCGTGGTGGCGTTGCTGTTCTTCGAGAAGTCGGCGGTCGTTCCGTTCGTCGCGTTCGCCGTGACGGCGCTGGTCCGCCACGTCGACGGCGGCGAGTCCCCGATTCGTGTGGTGGCGCGGCGGGGCGCGGCGCTGTGGATCGGATCGTCCGCGGTCCTGGGCTTCTGGACCATCGCCTATCTCGCGGTGGTCGCAGGCCCGGGACTGCCCGATGACTGGGACGAGTTGCGCGATCTGCTGCCCGGCGCGGCATCCCTGGGAATCGTGCCCGCGCTGTCCGGCGGTCCGTGGGTGTGGGAGCGGTGGCTGCCGTCGACGCCGTGGGCGGATCCCCCCGGCTGGGCGGTGGTAGCGGCCTGGCTGGCGCTGGGCGCGGTGGTGGCGCTGTCGATGCGCGCCCGGCAGCGGATCGGGGCGGTGTGGCTGACGGCCGCTGTCTACGTCGTGATCGCTCAGCTGGCCGTCGCGTTGGCTCGTGGCGGACCGAACACCGCGGGGGAGTTGATGCAGTCGCTGCGCTACTTCGCCGACTCGGCGGTGATCGCGGCGGCCGCGGGCGCGCTCATGGTGCGGGCTCGCCCCCGGCCGTCCTGGAATCCGCGGCGCATCGGGCTTCCCGTCCGGCAGCTGACGGTCGCGGTGACAGCGGTGTTCGTCGCGAGCAGTCTCTGGTCCACCTGGACATTCGTGCGATCGTGGCGGGTCGGTCCGTCCGAAACTTATGTCACCAACGTGAAATCGGCGCTGCGCGCATGGGACGGCGCGCCCCTGCTCGAGCAGGAGGTGCCGTGGAACGTGTTGAATCCGATGGCCTATCCGCAGAATCTGACCAGCAGCGTGCTGGCGTCCGTAGCCGCCCCAGGCACGTTCGCGGTCGCGACACCGCACTTGCGGATGATCACCGACGACGGTGCGATCGTCGACGCGGCGGTCTGGTGGAACCGGGCCGTCCTCCCCGGACCGGAGCCCGGCTGTGGCTACCGCGTCGACGGAACTCGGCCGGTGTTCGCGCGTCTCGACGGCCCCATGCTCGCGAACAAGTGGACCGCGCAACTCAATTACGTGGCCAGTCGTGATGGCCGGATCAGCGTCGCGCTGGAACACGGTGAAGCGGTGTCTGCGCCGGTCCAGAAGGGACTGAACACCGTGTTCGTCCGCCTGGTCGGCAGCGGCTCGGCGCTGCGAATCTCCGCCGAGACCCCGGGCCTCGACCTGTGCCTCGGCGTCGGGCCGGTCGGCGTCGCGTCGTACGACAACTGATTCTCTGACCGGATCGCGGACACCTCCGCCTTTCGATCCACTTCAGCGGCTCAGTAGCCGATCATCTCCGCCAACGGCGATGACTCGGCCGTCTTCCATGCGGTTCGTCTCCGCGTAGGTACGCCTCGACAGTTGAATCTCTCCACGGTCCTGACCATTTCCTCATTTACTCTTGACGATACTTTCGTCGTATCTGATGATTTCATCGCATACCGTACGGCGGTGCGAGAAGCATCGGCGGACCGGTCCGTTTACCCGTCCGGACGAGTGAGGACTGCTATGACCGATTCCCGATTCCGCAGGAAGACGAGCAGGCGTCGCGCCTTGGGCGGCGTTGTCGCCGGAACGCTCGGCATCGCCGCTACGGCGGCTATCGCTCGAGCGACCCCGGCTCGTACCGGGCAACCTGCGCCGTCGGGTACCTACCGAATCGACCTGCACGCGCACTTTCTGCCGCCGGACTACCGCGCGGCCCTGCTCGACCACGGTCACGTCACCATCGGCGGATATCCGACGCCGGATTGGTCCCCGGAACAGGCGCTGGCGTTCATGGACTACTACGGCATCCAGGCGCAGGCGCTGGCGGTCTCCGACCCCGGCGTGTCGTTCCTGCGTGGCAAGGAGGCGAACGACCTGGCCCGCTACTGCAACACGTATGCCGCAAAGCTGCTGCAAACGCATCCGAAGCGATTCGGCGCCTTCGCGGTGCTGCCGATGCCCGACGTTGCCGCCTCCGTCGCGGAAGCCGTCTACGCGCTGGACGAACTGCACCTCGACGGTGTGGTGCTGCTGTCCGCCTACGACGGCGTCTACCTCGGTGACCCGCGTTTCGAGCCATTGCTGATCGCGCTGAACCAACGCAGCGCCTATGTCTTCGTGCATCCGGCCGCCATCCCCGCCGAGGCCAAACCGAAGCTGCCGCTGCCGGACTTCCTCGAAGAATTCACCTTCGACACCACGCGCGCGGCGACCTTGATGATGGCCACCGGCACGACGCGGCGCTACCCGAACATCCGTTTCCAGCTCGCGCACGCGGGTGGGACACTTCCGTTCCTGTCCCACCGCGTCAGCGTCGCGTCGCAAACGGTGCTCGGCGAACTGTGGCCCGACGATCTGCCCAGGCCGTCGGTACTCGACACACAACGCCAGATCGCGAACTTCTATTACGACACCGCGCTCAGCGGATCGGCCGCGGCGATGGCGAGTGTGCTCGCCGTCGGGAAGCGCGAGCACGTCGTCTTCGGTTCCGACTGGCCCTTCAGCGCGCTCACCCTGCCGCAGACCGGCACGCACGATCCTGCCCCCGGGCTCAGCGACATCTTCGACGCGGATCAGCGGATGGAGGTCGAGCGGATCAATCCGCTGCGGCAGCTGCCCCGCTTGGCCGCGGCGATCGACGCGTGAGCGCCGGGCCACTCGCGATCGACGGCGCGCAGGGTTTCCCGGCGAAACTCCGGACCACGATTTCGGGATGTCCGCGCGCACGGGTGAAGATAACCAGCAGTTCGCCGAATACGTCCGCGCCGCCGAGCAGTCTTTTGTCCCGCCGCGAGAGGAGCCGGTTCCATGGCAGCGAAACCCACGCGAATCCGTACCTGGATCCGACCCCTTGTCGTCGTCACGCTGCTCATGGCGTTGCTATCGGTGATGTATCTCGGGTACGTCGTCAACCCCGAGAAGAATCTGCACGACCTGCCGCTCGCCGTCGTGAACCAGGATGCGGGCGACACACTCGCCGGGAAACCGGCCAACGTGGGCAACCAGATCACCGCAGCGCTCACCGGGAACATCCCGGCCGACAAGGTCGACCTGCGCGTCATCGGCATCACCGAAGCGCAGTTGCTGATGCGCGACGGCAAGATCTACGGCGCGATTGTCATCCCGAGTGATTTCACCAAGCGGCTCGCGATCCTCGGCGCCTCCGGTGTGGTATCCGGAAAGGTCGACCGGCCGGTGATCACCGTGCAGACCAATCCGCGCACCGGCACCTACGCCACGCAGATCACGCTGCGTATCGCCGAACAGGCACTGGGCGCGGTCAACACCACGGTCGGACAGCAGCTCACCGCCGCGGTGGACGAACAACTGCGGTCCTCCGGCGGACCCGCGCCGCAATTGGCCGGAGCCAGCCAGTTGCTGCTGGCCGAGCCGATCGACGTGGTGATCGCGCCGTATCGGCCACTGCCCGAAGGCACCGGCGGCGGGTTGTCGGCCTTCTTCTACACGCTGCTGATCCTGCTGGCCGGATTCACCGGCGCCATGATCATCCACACCATGGTGGACGCTTCGCTCGGATTCACGCCGACCGAGTACGGGCCGTGGTACGTGCACTATCCGCCCACTCCGATCTCCCGGCTGCGCACATTGCTGCTGAAATGGGGCGTGCTCGCCGTCGCCGCGCCGATCGTGTCCGGTGTGTTCCTCGGGGTCGGTACGGCCCTGGACATGCCCATCGACAAAGCCTTGCTGCTGTTCCTCTATTCCGCGTTCGCCATCCTCGCCGTGGGCGCCACCGCGCTGTCGATACTCGCCGCCTTCGGCGCCGCGGGCATGCTCGTCAACCTGATCCTGTTCATCGTGCTGGGGTTGCCCTCGGCAGGCGGAACCGTGCCCATCGAGGCGACGCCTACGTACTTCGCCTGGCTGTCCACATTCGAGCCGATGCATCAGGTCTTCCTCGGCGTCCGCGCGATCCTGTACTTCGAGGCCAGAGCCGCGGCGGGCCTGGAACGCGGTGTCTGGATGGCGTTGCTCGGCCTGGTCATCGGCTTGTGCTCCGGCGCGGCGGTGACGGCGTTCTACGACCGGAAAGGATTGACGCGCACCGCGAATCGCGGCACCGCACCCTAAGGCGGCCGGATCGTCCCCGGCGCTCGCTCAGTTCTCCGCGACGGCGGCCTCGGCCGCGGCCTGGGCGCGGGACAACGCTTCCGGCACCGGAATCCGGCCGAGATACATTTCGGCGAAAATCGGGTCGACGGCGCGGAGCGCGGCCGAGAAACCCGGTCCGCCACCAGAGGAGATGCGTGGGCCGCGGAGTACGTCGAAGAAGGGGGAGACGTCCACGCCCTTCCCGGCCCAGTAGTCGCGATAGCGCTGCTGTTCGGACACGACTGCCGGGATGGTGGCGCCGCCCTCGCCCAGGTGGCGGTTGCCCGCGCCGCTGCCGAGCCAGGCCAGCACCCGGCGCACCGCGTCGGGATGCCGGGTGGCCGCGTTACCCGCGACACCGATCGCGTTGTTCGTGCTCACCCGCCCCGCTGGGCCCGCGGGCAGCAGCGCGACGCCCCACTCGAAGCGGGCCTGTTCGGAGATTTGCGCGAGATTGAATGTCCCGGACTGCAGCAGCGCCAATTTGCCCTGTAAAAAAGCGTTCTTCGCGAAGTCGGGATTGGTGTTGGTGTCCGCGGGCGATGGCGCGAGTCCGTCGGCGATCAATCGCACCAGATAGTCGAACGCCGCCACGCCCTGCGGGCTGTCGAAGACGAAATTGTCGTGGTCGTCTTGGAAACGCGCTCCGTTCGAGCCCAGATAGGGCAGTTCGATGGACTGGAAGTCGTGACCCGCGTTGTACGCCCACGGCGCGACCGCCGCCAGTCTGCGCAGCAGTGGACGCAGGGTGTCGTCGTCGCCGGGACTCCACCGCATCGCGGTCAGCTCCGCGGGATCGATGTGCGCGGCCGCGAGCAGGTCGCGGTTGTAGTACACCCCGGTTCCGGCATCGACGAATTGCGGTACAGCCCAGAGCTTCCCGGCGCGCGTGTACTGTGCGACCGCCGAGGGGTCCCAGGCACTCGCGGCCTCGGGACCGAGCGTCGCCCCGATGTCGAGCAACCGCCCGGCATCGGCGTAGTCCTCGTACAGATTGGTCCAGAACAGATCGTCGGCAGTGCCACCGGCCACGTCCAGGCGGAGTTTCTGCCGATACGACGACCACGGCACCACCGTGATCCGCACTGCGAGGTCCGGATTCGCCCGCTCGAACTCCGCGAGCGAGGCCTGGTAGGCGGGTACGAGACTCTCGTCCCAGATCCGCAACCCCACCACGGTGCGGCCGGACCCGTCGCCGTCACGGCCGAGCCACAGGGCCGCCGCGACCAGCAGTGCCGCGGCGAGTGCGAGGGCGAGCACCACGCGGGTCGATGTCCTCATTTCACCCCTGTCCACGCGATCGAGCGCAGCACTTGCCGCTGGCAGATCACGAACAGCACCACCAGCGGCGCGATGGCCAGCGTCGTGGCCGCCATCACCAGGGTCCACTGCGCGTTGTAGCGGGTCTGCAGATTCGCCGTCGCCACCGTCAGCACCTGCCACGAGCGGCCGCTGCTCGCGACCAGCGGCCACATGAAGTTGTTCCACTGCGAGACGATCGTGATGAGCGTCAAGGTCGCCAGCACCGGCCTGCTCATCGGCACCATGACGTGCACGATGATGTCGAGGGTGTTCGCGCCGTCCAGCCGCGCCGCGCCGATCAGCTCCTGCGGAATCGCCCGAAAGTACTGACGCAGCAGGAAGACCGCGTAGGGCGATCCGAACACGAACGGCAGCACCAGCGCCCAGAAGGTGTTCAGCAGGTCCAGGTGCGCGAACATCAGGTACAGCGGGATGAGAGTCACCATCGGCGGCACCATCATGGTGCCCAGATACACCCAGAAGAGCGCATCGCGGCCCGGGAAATCGGTGCGGGCGAACGCGTATGCCGCCAGCACCGAAGTGACCAATTGGCCGCCGGTGATGAACACCGTCATCAACGCGGTCACCAGCACCGCACGCCCGAACCCGTAGTCCAGTACGGTCCGGAAGTTGTCGGCGGTGACCGGATGCGGCAGCGCCAGCGGCGATCCGGTCGCGAACTGGCCGGGTGTCTTGACGGCGGTGAGCGCGCTGAGCAGCAGGGGCGCCACGGTCAGCAACGCTCCGGCCGAGAGGACCGCGTAGGCGGACGCCGAACGTAAGCGATCAGAACTCATAGGTCGTCCGATCCCGGAAGTAGCGGTGCTGCGCAACGGTGATCGCGAACATGACCGCGAACACCACGAGCGCCATGACGGCGGCGCGGCCGGGCCGTGCGGCGTCGAATGCCTCGGTGAAGATCCGCATCGCGAGCACATCGGTGCGGTCGCCCGGTCCGCCTTTGGTCAACGCGTATACGGTGTCGAAGGTCTGGAACGCGGTCAGTACGCCGGTGACCAGTACGAAGAACATGGTGGGCCGCAGTAGCGGGAGGATCAGCCAGCGGATCCGGCGCCAGCCGGTGGCCCCGTCCAGCGCACCGGCGTCGAGGATCTCGCCCGGGATCGCGCGGATTCCGGCCACGAAGAACAGCGCCACGTAACCGAAGTTCGCCCATACGCTCACCGCGGCCACCGACGGCAGCGCCAGCGCCGGATCCGAGAGCCATTCCACCCGCCGGCCGAGCGCGGCGTTGACGGCGCCACCGGTGGGAGCGAACATCCACTGCCACACCACACCCACCGCCACCGGTGCGCACATCCACGGCAGCGCGTACATGACCCGGATACCCGTCGCGCCGCGCCGCCGGGCCAGCAACGCCGCGACCGCGAAACCCAGCGCCGTCTGCGCGGGCACCACGATCGCGGTCAACGCCAGCGTCACCAGCAGGGCGTGGCCGAACGCGGCGTCTCCCAGCACCGACCGCCAGTTGCGCAGTCCGACGAACTCCATCGGTCCCAACAGATTCCAGCTGTGCAGACTGAGCCAGGCCACCACCAGAATCGGCAGCACCAGGAACGCGCCGACACCGATCAGGCTCGGCAGCAAGAGAATATAGCTCGTCATGCTGCGACGAGCTCACGCCGATTCATGTGCTGCGACGTTACCGCCCCCGCCCGCCCCGGCACGGCGGGCGGGGGCGAGTCGTCAGTTGGTCGGGCCGCCCGCCACGTAGATCACCTGGCCGGAAACGAAACCGGCGCCCTCGCTCACCAGGAACGAGGCGGTGTGCGCGATGTCCTCGGGTGTGCCGACGCGCTGCACGGGGATCTGTGTGGCGGCGGCCTTCTGGAAGTCCTCGAAGGAAACGCCGACGCGCGCGGCGGTGGCGGCGGTCATGTCGGTGACGATGAACCCGGGAGCGATGGCGTTGGCCGTGACGCCGAACTTGCCCAGCTCGAAAGCGAGGGTCTTGGTGAAGCCCTGCAAACCGGCCTTCGCCGCCGAATAGTTCGCCTGGCCGCGATTGCCGAGCGCCGAAGTGCTGGACATGTTGACGACCCGTCCCCACTTCTGCTCGACCATGTGCTTCTGCACCGCGCGGGTGAGCAGGAAGGCGCCGCGCAGGTGCACGTGCAGCACCGCGTCCCAGTCTTCGACGCTCATCTTGAACAGGAGGTTGTCGCGCAGGATGCCGGCGTTGTTCACCACGACCGTCGGCGCGCCCAGTTCGTTCTCCAGTTGCGCGACGGCGGCGGCGACCGACTCCTCGTTCGACACGTCGGCGCCGAGTGCGACGGCTCGGCCGCCCGCCTCGGTGATCGCGCCGACCGTGTCGGCGCAGGCGGCCGCGTCGAGGTCGAGCACGCCGACCCGAAGCCCGTCCGCCGCCAAGCGCTTGGCGATCGCCGCGCCGATCCCTCGTGCGGCGCCGGACACTACTGCAACTCGCTCGCCCATGAGCGCGTCCCTTCGTCGATCGGATGTCGGATCGAATCAGTCTTACCGCACCGGTCCGCCGTGGCCGGGAGGCGGATCGGTCGCCGGATCGGCGCCGGGGAATTAACACCGGCCTCGAGCGGAAGGCTTGCCCGGCTCTCGACCCGGATGCTTCGATCGGCACGTGACCGAGCAGAACGAGGTTCCCCGTATCGTCCGCGCCAGCCGTGAGATCAACGCGACTCCCGCGGAGATCTTCGAGCTCATCGCCGATCCCGCCGAGCAGCCGCGCTGGGACGGCAACGACAACTTGGCCGAGGCCGCGGCGGGGCAGCGGGTGCGAGAAGCCGGAGCGGTGTTCAGCACCACCCTGACCAACGGGGCTGTGCGCGACAACCACGTGGTGGAGTTCACCGAGGGCAGCCGCATCGCGTGGCATCCGTCGGAACCGGGCAAGCAGCCGCCCGGCCACCTCTGGCGCTGGGAACTGGAGGCGGTGGGCGATGGCCGCACCCGGGTCACCCACACCTACGACTGGACATCGCTGACCGACGAGAAGCGCCAAGTCCGGGCGCGCGCGACCACCGCGGACAAGCTGTCGGCCTCCCTCGACCGGCTCGCCGAACTGGCCGAGCAGCAAGCGGTTTCGTCGCAGCAGTAGTCGGCGTCGTCGCCCGGGCGCCGAATATCGTGGCCTCGGAACACCCACGCCGGACCACCGCGATGCGGCCCGGTCCAGTCGCGCCGGAGCCGCAGAGCACGCACGATGTGGTGGTTCAGGGCTGAGACACGGCCGGCCGGTGGCCCGGCGCCACCGGCCGCTACCGCGACGCCGCGGTGACGGCAGCGTCATCGTGTATCCGGACCACCCGATGCGGCATGGTGGCGTCGAACGAGTGTCGAATCCGTCCTGGCGCAACGGCGTCCCTACTCGCCGAGCCGGGCCGAGCCGACCCCCTCGCCATGCCGGACTGTATTGTCCGGTTACTCGGTCAGGGTCGTGAGATCACCGCGCCGCGTCAATACGGCGCGGCTGTATCCGGTCGGATTCCGGCATCCGTGCCGGCCCTCCGGCGTGCTGCGTGGCGGTCGGCGATGGTCCGGTAGCCTTGCCCGAATGACCTCGCCACGCCGTGTGAACAGGGGGCCGAAGGCGGCGGCCGGCAATCGGGCGGCCTTGATCCAGGCGGCGCGGGAGGTTTTCGCGGACAGTGGCTTCGACGCGCCGTTCAGCTCCATCGCGCGGGCCGCCGGCGTGGGGCAGGGCGTGCTCTACCGGCACTTCCCGACTCGGGAGAGCATCGCTCTCGCGGTGTTCGAGGAGAACATCGAGGGCATCGAGGCGCTGGCGGACGATCCCGCGGTCACCGTGGACGATCTGCTGGCGATCATGGTCGATCAGATCACCACCTCGGCGGCGTTCATCGCGATGATCCATCCCACCAACACCGACGACATGCGCCTGTTCGAGGTGGCGCGACGGCTGATCACCCTCATCACGGAGAAGCTGGAGGATCCGCGTCAGCGCGGCACGATCAGCGCCGACATCACCACCGCGGACGTGGTCCTGGCGCTGGCGATGCTGGCGGCCGTGCTGTCGAAGACCGATGCGCAGTCCAAGAAGGAGACCGCCCGGCAGGCATGGGCGTTGCTGGACCGCGCTCTGCGCGGCTGAAGGGCGCGCGTTCGTCGCGTGTCACGCCGCGCGATCGACGCCAGTGCGTCGGCGACGCGGTCGAGCGAACGGATCACGTGCAGGAGCCCGTTGGCGAATTCGCAGTGTGCCGGACCGGGAGAGCACCGCGCATGCACCCGGGATACGGCGTCGACCTCGGGCCCGCGGGGTAACGTGCCCGCCGACGACTCGATTGCTCGGGATGCCGCCCGTGGCCGCCGTGGTCGAGCCCTTCGGGGCCCGCGCGGATGGCCTCCGTTCGCCGGTACCGGGTGTGCGGTGACCTCAGATGCAGAAGCTGATGCTGGCCGGGCCCAGTGGGATATTGAGGCATACCGTGACCGAACCGAGGGCGTCGTTCGTCGGTACTGGTGAAGCCGGTGCGGCGGAGGCTGCCGGGGCGAAAAGGGCCCCGATGGTGAGTGTGAGAGCGGCTGCGGCGATCGCTTGCGTGGCTTTGGTGATCATGGTGATTTCCTTGGCTGAGCGATAGGGCGATCCGAACCCGGCCCGGCAACGTGGATCCGAGTCCGGGGTGACTCTGATCAGATCATCCGCCGGTGAGGTGGTGTAGACAAGCCCTCCGGGCTGCCATGCCCCCATTGGGAAGCTCGGATTTTGAAGTTAGCCTAACCTTATGAACACGACCGTGGTGGTGCGCGAGCCTGGCAAGCGGATCGTCGGATCACCGAAGCGATCCCGAAAACCGGTACGCCGCAGGCTGATCTCGATCCATCGCTGGTCGGCGCTGATTCTCGGCTCGGTCTTGGTGATCCAGTCGACCTCGGGCGCGATCCTGCTCTACCACGCGGAATTTTTCCGGGCTCGACACGCATCGTTCTATCGCCATACGGACGCGCCGGCGGTGATCGACGCCGAACAGGCCGTCGCGATGGTGCGTGCCACCGACCCCGGCTTCGACGTCGGCTGGGTCGGTAGAGACGGCGGCGTGATCGCGATCGGGAACACGAAGTACACCGCCGCCTACTCCGTCGATCCCGGCACCGGCCGAATCAACGAGCGGGTGAACCTGACCGACGGCGTTCTCGGCTGGCTGACCAACCTGCACAACTGCGCGTTCGGCTGTGCGCGCTACTCCCGCGCGATCCCGATCCTGGAGAATCAGGCTCCGCTCCTCGGCATCAAATGGGGCGCGGTGATTCTCGGCGCGCTCGGCGTCCTGCTGGTTTCGCTCGCGGTGTCCGGCGCCGTCATCTGGTGGCCGTCACTCGCACGGCTGCGCCACGGATTCCGGGTCCGGCTGCGGAAGGGACGCTTCGCCCGGGACCGCGACCTGCACGGCGTCGTCGGTATTCTCGCGGTGCCGTTCCTGTTGGTGTGGGGCATCACCGGCACCGCCATCGAATGGCCTGCCGTGCAACGGGCTTGGCTCATGGCGACCGGCGGCACCACGACCCTCGAACGAACCGAGAGGTCTTTCGTGCCGCGGTCGAGCGATGCCCGACGGCCCCCGCTGTCCATCGGCGAGGCCACGGCGATCGCGGATCGTGCCGCGCCGGGCCGACTCGCCTACCTGTTGCTGCCCACGGACGCCGCCCCGTACTACCGCGCCGTCGTCGCCGGGGCCTACTCCCCGCGCGAGCACCGCCTCTTCTACAGCGGTGACGTCATGGTCTACGTGAACGCCCATGACGATTCCGACATCAAGGTGGTCGACGCGAGCCACGACCGGCCGCTGGCGAACACCTTCTACGCCAAAGTCTTCGAGCCCGCTCACTTCGGCTGGCTGGTGAACGGCTGGTGGCGACTGATCTGGCTGGCCTTCGGCCTGACACCGCTCGCGCTGGCGATCACCGGCCTGTCGACCTGGCTGTTACGGCGCCGGACCCGGCGCCGCCGCGCTCACGCGACGATGTAGCGGCCGACCACGGTCACGACGGGAAGTGGATCACCTGGCGGGAGAAGAGCGCTTCGGGCTCGGCGATGTGATTCGCCGCCGCGACGACTTCCACTCTGGTGTCCAGATCCGCGGGACCGTACTGGTCCTCGCACATCGAGCGCAGCGTGTCGCCCGCGACGCCGCGGCGGCGGTTCAGGCCGGGCACGACGAGCACGTGGCCGGGAGCCGGTTCGGTGCCCGAGGGCAAGTGGTTGGCCAGTGCGATCACCAGGGCGAGATTCGCGTCGCCGTACCAGCGCTCGGCGAGTATCGCCAGGGTTTCGTTTTCCGTCACCGTGTGGTGACCGACATCGGCGAGCTCCGGAATGTGCAGCCACGCGCCGGGCTGGATGACACGTTGCGCCACGCCGTTGACGACTTCCCAGATCAGCTGGACGCCGGTGTCCTCGGTTCCGTAGTAGCGCTGGGTGATCTGCTTGCGCACCGCGGTGGAGTCGGGCGTGGTGAGGAGGTGGCGCCGCGTGATGTAGGGGATCAGGAGCTGTTGTCCGACGTCGATCGAATTCGGATCGGCGAGGTGGTTCTGGCGGGCGATCGCCGGGAACAGGCTGCCGTCTCCGTACTCCCGATGCGCGATCGCGGAGAGGGTGTCGCCGGGTTGGACTTCGTACTTCTTCATCTCTTCGGCCTTTCTGCACTGCTGACAGCCGGCGCCGCGAACCCCGATTCCCGCTTGTCTCGCACGCGCACCTGCCGTCCACGAACGGATGTGGCGCTACCGAATGCTCGTCGCGATCGGCCGCGCGATCGTGCGTAGGCGACTACTCGTTTCCGGCGGCGCTCGCCGCGATCCCGCCGGGGCGGCGTCCCGATTACCCGGTTGGTCTCGCCGGATACGCAGGTGGCGCCCAGCCGGTGTGGCCCGGTCGGATGCCGCGACCAGCTTCCGGGGGCGGCTCGTATAAGCCGTTTCCGGACAGTTCTTTTCGATCGTGTGAAGAAGCGCCGAGGCTGATTCGAGCGCTGGGTCAGGGGTAGCACGAAGACGTGGCGCCAAGAGCCACAGTCGGTTTCATCCGCTGCCGAAAGGAGCAAGTGATGGCAGACCAGAAGAACCCGGGCCAGTTCGGCAACCGTTCCGACACCGAGGAGCAGGCGCGTCGCGGCGGCCAGGCCAGCACCGGCAGCTTCGGCGAGCGTAACTCGGCCGATCCGAGTGCGGCCGGACGCAAGGGCGCCGAAGCGCAGCCCAACGAAGCGAAGGTGCGCGGCGGACAGCACAGCCACGCCGGTCGCTGACGTCGACCGAAGACGGGCCGGGCGGTACAACCGCCCGGCCCGTTTCGTTGTGCGGCGGTCATGATCCGCGGTGGCACGGCAGCGAGAAGACTGCGTGACCAACTGTCTATGTGACTAGCTATTAGCGAATGACGCAGGTAGTGATAGGCGCGGAGGTCCTGATGGCACGCCGGATGCCGTTCTACGGAGAGTGGCTGATCGAGTGTTCAAATACGGCGAATGTGCTGATCGTGCTGGATTTTCTGCCGGAGCCGCGCGAGTGCCGACCATGGTGCGATCGGCACCGGCAAGTTACGGAAAAGTCGGGACAACAAGCGCCAAGCTTGTTAAGTTAATCACTGTTCTTATCGCTGCGACGGCGATGTTGAGTGCTGCCGGTCTTTCGTCGCATCACCACGGCGGCGCTCGGCTCAATGAGGAGTGGCGCAGACATGGATGGACTCAGCAGGCGCAACGCGTTGAAAGCCGGTGGGGTGTTGGGCGCGCTCGGCGCGCTGGCCATGGCGACCCCCGCGCGCGCGGAGCCGTGGACGTGGTCCCCGCAGGGTTCGGTGGCCGGCTCCGGTGAAGGGGCCGACCCGCTCACCGTCTGGGATCCCGAGGCGGATCAGTTGGTCGCCTCTCTGATCGACCGGGGGGAGGTGCCGAGGGTCAACGAGTTGTTGCGCACCTGGACCGCGAACGGGCAGCCTTTGCCGGACGGATTGCCGCCGGATCTGCGCGACTTCATGGAGTACGCACGTCAGCTGCCGCCCTGGGCTGATCGCGGAAAGCTGGCCACCGCCGTCGAGTTCAACAAGAAGCGCGGGCTGTATCTCGGCGTGCTCTACGGGCTGGCCAGCGGGATGATGAGCACGGTCATTCCCAAGGAGGCGCGCGCGGTCTACTACTCCAAGGGCGGTCACGACCTGAAGGACCGCATCTTGAAGACCGCCAAGCTCGGTTACGACATCGGGACCGCGAATGCCTACGCGCCCGCCGGTGAGATGGTCGTGACCTGCGTGAAGACCCGGCTGGTTCATGCCGCTGTGCGTCACTTGCTGCCGCAGTCCCCGCACTGGGTGTACTCCGCCGAGGAGGACATCCCGATCAGCCAGAACGACCTGATGGTCACCTGGCACAGCCTGCCGACCACCGTGATGAAGCATCTGACCGCGTGGCAGGTGCCGATGCCCGTCGCGGAGTCGGAGGCGTTCCTGCATTCGTGGCAGGTGGGCGCGCACATGCTCGGCATCCGTGACGAATACATTCCCAACTCCTGGGCGGAGGCCGACTCGCAGGCCGCGCAGGTGCTGGATCCGATCCTGGCGCCGACCCCGGAGGGCGCCAAGCTGGCCGACCGGCTGCTGCGCCTCGGGGCGAACCTCGACTTCGCCGTCCTCACCAAACCGGTGCTCGGCGCCTTCACCCGCTTCCTGCTCGGCGACAAGATCGCCGACGGGCTGGCCATCGCCAGGGAGCCGGTCTGGGACCCGCTGCTGCGGGTGAGCTGGGGGCCCTTCATCGCCGTGCGTGAAGGTCTCCTGCCCGTGGTGCCGCTCGCGCCGGATGCCTACTGGCTGTTCGACGAATTCCTCCGCAGGGCGGCGCTGCTCTATCTGGCGGAACTGCGGATGCCGATCAGCATCGAGATCCCCACCATGAACCGGGACATGAGCCAGCCGCCGCGGTGAGCCTTCCGGACGCCGATGCGCTCTCGAAGCCTTCTGGAGTGCATCGGCGATAGCTGGTAAGTTACTGACTGTTCTTTGCGGTTAGATCGCCGAGATGGACCTTCTCCTCGCCATAAGCGCGCTGATGGGCGCGCGATCGAAGGGTTGATCTCGGTCTAAGTTACGAGGAGTTCGGAAACATGAGCCATAGGGCGCTCGGTCCTTCGCATGGCTCGGCCGCGCTGCGATCGATGTCTGGAGGTGGCGCGGAGTATGCCGTACCGACAACACACCGGCCAGTGCGGTGGACATGACGAACCCGCAGCACATCCGGCACATCCACATCGAATCCGGCGCCCTTGTCCTGGACTACCGGGCGTGCGCGGAACAGGCCCGGAGTCTGGCCGCCGACTTGGCGCGCAGTCATCCGGACCTGATCGTCACGATCGATGACGATGTCCACGTCGAGTTGCCCGAGCTGCCCTGCGGCGGTCTGTGGCGGTGATCGGCGCCCGGGCTCGAGTAGATTGACGATGATCTGACCCACGACGAGAAAGCGTCGGCCCATGACAGCGATTCGCCATGAGATCGTGATCGACGCTTCGCCGCGCCACATCTGGGATGTCGTGCGTGATGTCGGCGCCGTGCATCGACGTCTGCTGCCCGGCCGGGTCGTCGACACCCGCCTCGAGGGAGCGCGGCGTTGGCTGACTTTCCCGGACGGGCATGTGATCCGTGAACTGATCGTCTCCATCGATGACGAGGCCCGCCGCTTGGCGTACTCCGTCGTCGAAGGCGCCAGGCCCGCGCTGGACTATCACCACGCTTCGTTCGAGGTTCGCGCCGAGGGGGAGCGCGGTCGGCTGATCTGGATCACCGATGTCTTGCCGGAGTCGGCCGCGCCGGAAGTGCGGATTCGTACCGAATACGGTCTCGCGGAGATGAAGCAGGCGATCGAAGCTGCGGCGGCCGAGTCGTAAGGATCGGAAGGTGTCGGACATGTGGCAGGGCACCGCGACGCTGTACCCGGGCAAATTGTTGTACACGGGGCGGCTCGGGAGCGCGCACCGCCACCATCATGCCGCCGCGCAATTGATCTTCAGCGCCAACGGCTCCGTCGGTCTGCGCGACGACGCGGGCCGCCACTGGGCGGGGCGAGCGGCGCTGATCCCTCCCGGTGTGCCGCACGAAACCACCGGCACGGCAACGGGATTGCTCGTCTTCGCCGACGCGCAGTCGCCCCTCGGGCGCGCGCTGACCGATTGTGTGCGGCGCACCGGGAGCGCCGTCGACTCGGTCACCGCGTGGTCGCGGGCCGCGCTGCCACTGCTCGACCTCGGCGACGGCGAGCGGGATCCCCGGCAACTGGCGCACGCCGCACTGACGGCCTTGATCGGCGATCCCGCTCCCACCGGCGCTGCCCGACACCCGGCGCTGTCTCGCGCGCTGGAGCTGCTGCCGGACCTGCTCGACGGCCCGCTGCGTCTGGCCGAGCTCGCCGCCGCGGTCGGACTGTCGGCGAGTCGACTCGGTCATCTGTTCCGTGCCGAGCTCGGGCTGGCGTTCCCACCGTATCTGCGGTGGGCGCGCCTGCGACGAGCGATGGACCACGCCCGTCGCGGCGGCACGCTCACCGAGGCCGCGCACGCCGCGGGTTTCGCCGACAGCGCGCATCTCACCCGAGTCTGCCGCGAGATGTTCGGGCTCACCCCCTCCGAACTCGCCGGTGCGGTCACCATGGTGCGGCCGTAGCGAATCCGTTCAAGCGCCATCGGGACCGCGGCCCCACGCTGAACGGCATGCACACCTTGGTTCGCTACGGCTACGTGCCGTTCATGCTCTTGGCGGTCAACGGCGCCGCGCTGGCCGTCATCGCCACCGGCGTCGGCAAAGTATGGCTGTTGCCGCTGCTGGTACTCGCGATCGCCGCATCGTTCGCCGCCGAACGGATCTTGCCCTACCACGACGACTGGAACCGCGCCCACGACGACGGTCGGCGCGACACCGCGCACGCCGTGGTCAACGAACTGCTCACCCTCGGCGGCGTGGCCGCACTGCCGCTGATGGCCGCGCTGATCCCTTCCGCCGATGTCTGGCCGCACCGGTGGCCCTTCCCGATTCAGGTGCTGGTCGCGGTTCTCGTCGCTGATCTCGGCATCACGCTGACCCACTTGGCCAGCCACAAGATTCCCGCGCTGTGGCGGCTGCACGCCGTGCACCACAGCGTCGAACGCGCCTACGGTTTCAACGGACTGATGAAACATCCCCTGCACCAGACCCTGGAGACCGTCGCCGGTGTCACCCCGCTCGTACTGCTGGGCCTGCCCACCTCGGTGGCTTCCGCCCTCGCGTTCACCGTCGCGGTGCAACTCCTACTGCAACACTCGAACGTCGACTACCGCGTAGGCCCCCTGCGTACCGTGCTCGCGCTCAACCAGGCACACCGGTTCCACCACTTGAAATGGGCGGGCATCGGTGACGTCAACTTCGGACTGTTCACCTTGTTCTGGGATCACCTGTTGCGCACCTACTCCTACGACCCGGACCGCCGCTTCACCAGCGACGACCTCGGGATGGCCGCCAAGCCCCACTACCCCGGCGGCTATCTCGCCCAACTCGTCGAACCCTTCCGGCCCAGCGGCGCTTGCGGGGCCACGAAACCCGCTCAGCGCTCATTGCCCGCGCGCAGCCAGGCGATGTAGTCGGCGGTCGCGCGTTCGGTGTCGTAGTCGGGCCGGTAGCCGGTGTCCTGCTGGATACGGGTGATGTCGAGGTAGTTGCGTTGTCCGGACCCACCGGCGGGGAGGTCGATCCCGGCGGCCGGGACGACATTCTCGATCGCGGCGATGAGTTCGGCGTTGGTCGTCGCGCGGCCGGACGCGACGTTGTAGGTGCGGTGATTGAGCCGGTCTGCCAGTTGCAGGAGTGCGATGGCCCGGCCGCAGTCCTTCACGTAGCACAGGTCGATCGCGTCGTCCGCGTAGGCGGGGAAGCGCAGCGACGACAGGTCCGGCGCGGTGCCGCGGGTGGCGGCATGAACGAGCTGAGGGGCCGGGAAGAACGGGTCAGCGGGTCGGCCTCGCGGGCCCCAGATGGCGGAGATGCGGTAATTGACGATCTCGATGCCGGTCGCCCCGGTCAAATGGTCGGTGAGCAGCTCGCCGATCTTCTTGAAGCCCGGTATCGGGTGGGCTGCGGTCAGCGGAACCGGCATGTCTTCCCGCAGTGGGCCCGCACCGGTCAGGCCGGCGTAGACGCCGATCGTGCTCGCGACGCCGACCCGCGGCACGCCCCAGGCCTCGGCGGCTTCGATCACATTGAACAGACTGCCGATCGCCTTCCGCGCGCCCTCGATGGGCTCGTCGGAACCGGGTGGCCAGGGCATCGAACCCGCGAGATGCACGATGCCGGTGATCTTGTGGCGCGTGCCCACGTCGAGCAACGCCGTCAGATCGGTGATGTCGGCCCGCTCCACCGCCACCTGCGCACCGGCGAACTCGGCCGGTACCTCGCCGGTTCGACGCTGGACCAGCACGCAGCCCTCGCCCAGGTCGAGCAGGGCCCGCACCGTGTGGGAGCCGATGAACCCGAGACCTCCGGTGACCAAGATCATCACATGAGCCTTTCTGTCGTCTAGCTGATTATCAGTACTACTGACGATCAGGCTAGCGATAGAATCGCCCGGTGTCTAGGACGGATGGGCCGGGCCCCGAATTGAGCAGACGGTTGGGCTACCTGCTCAAGCACGCGCAGTTGCGGATGGCCGAGCTGAATACGAAAGCGTTGGCGCCGTACGGCATCGACGGGCGCGAGCTCGGCGTGCTGTTCGTCCTCGCGGGCCGTGAACCCACGTCCCAACAGCAGGCGGCGCAGCGGCTGGGCATCGACCGCACCACGATGGTCGCGATGCTGGACACTCTGGAAGGCAAGGGCCTGGTGGCACGTCATCCGGACGCGAACGACCGGCGTCGCAACGTGGTAGAACTGACCGATACCGGGCAGGACACTCTTCGCCGGGCCACCAAGGCGAGCGATGCCGCCGAGCGTGAGTTCCTGGCGCAGCTCAGTCCGCAGGCCGCACAGCAACTGCGGAACTCGTTGCAAACCATCGTGACCCATCCCGAGCAAGAGCAGTCCTGACGCTATGGGCCGCATGGGCGGAGAACCGGACCGTCGGCAGCCGATGGGCGAATCGCGCCGTTCGTACTCGGCTTCCGGCCTACGCGAATCCGCGTTGTCGGCATTCCGGCTTGTACAAAGTGCTGTACGAGAGCGCGCTCAACCAGCGCACCGACATGGCATTCCGGGAGGAGCTGGCGGAGAGCACAGTCGCGGCGGTGCGGCGATGCATGGACGCAGGCGCGGTCCCGGCCGACGACGCGGCCGCGGTCGCGCTCGATCTGCGCGCCGCCGTCCACGGTGCGGTATCGATGCGGTTGCACCAGCCGGACCGGCCCTGGACACCGTTGGCGGAGCAGGTCGAACGTTTTCTGGTGAAACTGGTCGGTGCTCCGGCTCCGGCGGTCGACGCGGCGCGCGCATCGCAACCCCGTTGACCGCGAAGCCCGGCGGGTGGCGAAATCTTCAGTGCTGCTTCTCGAGCCAATCTCGGTAGTGCGTAGCGACCAGACGGGCGTCCGGGCCCGCGGTGAGAACGTCGCCGGGAACGTCCGCGAACATGCCCGCGGTGTCGTCGGTGACGACGGTGCGGCTGTCGCGCCGAGCGGCCAGGGTGAGCCTGCCGAGGTCGTCGAGGCGGAAGACCTCCGGACCGGCGACATTGCGGACTCCGCCCAGCGGAGCACCGGTGGCGACCTCGACGACCGCGTCGACCACGTCCGCGGCGGCCATCGGCTGGATCGGGGTGGCGGGCAGGCGGACGGTGTCGTCGTCGGAGGTCCAGGACAGCACCGCGTCCATGAACTCGAAGAACTGGGTGGCGCGCACGATGGAGTACGGCGTGGGGCCCAGCCGCAGCAGGTCTTCCTGCAAGCTCTTGGCCCGGTAGTAGTCCAGGCCGGGCACCTGGTCGACACCCACGATGGACAGCACGACCTGATGCCCGACACCGGCTTTCTCCCCGGCATCCAGCAGGTTGCGCATGGAGATGCGGAAGAAATCCACCGACGCCTCGTCGAAGGTCGGCGAGTTCGCCAGGTCGATGACGACCTCGGCCCCCTCCAGCGCCCGGTCCAGGCCCTCTCCGGTGATCACATCGACACCGGTGGACATCGACGCGGGTACGGCCTCGTGCCCCGCCGCGGCCAGCTTGCGCACCACCTGCGAGCCGATCCGTCCGGTACCGCCGATGACTGTCAGCTTCATGGTTCTCGCCTTTCCCGGCGTGCCGCCGGGGAGCCCGCGCTTCATGGAACCGTTACCGGTTCGTTCCGGTCTCGGTACCACGCCGCCGCTCTCGCCACGGGCATCGGTCGTCAGTCTCTGGCGTCGATCGCTCGGAACTGGTGGCCGTCGTACACCGTTCTCCCGCAACACCGTTTCGTGGCACTGATGTAAGAGCGGCGACAACCGCTGTAGGGGTGTTGGTGGGGCAGGTCGTGCACGCTCGGTTTCGGGAGAAGACCGGGTGGCGGGGGAGCCGGAGTCGCCGCGGGCGGGTGAGCGGCTCGGCGTGAAAGGCGTCACCGGTTCGGCATGTTTACAGCGGCATTCCCTCGCCTTCGTCAGCGGCACAGCGCCGTCTCGCGCTCCATCCGGGACAGCTTCTCGGGATTGCGCACGGCGTAGAGGGCGGTGACGAGGCCGTCGTCGATGCGCAGCGCCAGGACGGTGTCGATCTCGCCGTCGCGCCGCAAGATCAGCGCCGGATATCCGTTGACCTGCGCGGGCTGCCTCGACACCGCGGCGAGCCTGCCCAGCCCGGCCGCCAGTATCCGGGCCACGCTGTCGGCTCCGAGGACGGGTGCGAGGGTGGCCTGCACCACGCCACCGCCGTCACCGAGCAGGACGACATCCGGCGCGAGGATGTCGAGCAGATGCTGTAGATCGCCCGTTTCGGTCGCTCGCTGGAACGCCTCGAGGGCGCTGCGGGTCTCGGCGGGCGAAACGACTCCGCGCGGTCGGCGTGCCGCGACGTGCGCCCGGGCCCGGTACGCGAGCTGGCGGACCGCGCCGGGGCTCTTGTCGACGGCTTCGGCGATCTCGTCGTAGCTCAGATCGAATACCTCGCGCAGTACGAAGACCGCTCGCTCGATCGGCGTCAACGTCTCCAGCACGAGCAGCATGGCCATCGACACGCTGTCGGCGAGCTCGACGTCCTCGGCCACGTCGGGCGCGGTGAGCAACGGCTCCGGCAACCACGGGCCGACGTAGGACTCCTTGCGCCGCCCCAGTGTCCGCAACCGGTCGAGCGACTGGCGGGTGACGATCCGCACCAGGTACGCGCGCTGATCCTGGACGGTGCCGAGGTCGACGGCCGCCCACCGCAGCCAGGTCTCCTGCAGCACGTCCTCGGCGTCGGCGGCCGAGCCGAGCATCTCGTAGGCGACGGTGAACAGCAGATTCCGGTGGCTGAGGAACGCCGCGGTAGCCGGGGCGGGGCGGTGATCGCCGGGCGTCTTCTGCGATGTGTCGGCCATGAAGTGGCTCCTGTTCCCTCTCGGCTGTGTCACCCATCAGACGCCTGTCCCTGCCGTCTCGTAACACCGATACGCAGTGGCGCGGGTCACTTCGATGCGCTGTTACGAGGCTCGGGCAGCCGACGTCTGGTGTTCGTTCAACGCACAGCACACGACATCACGAGTGAGGACCACGTCATGGGACCCCGTATCAATCTCAACGACAGCGAGATCGGCGCCAAGATCGGCAAGCGGTTCGCCAACACCAGCCTGGCGATCCTGCAGTCGACGGTGCCGAAGGCCACGATGGAGCTGATGGAGCTGCGCGCAAGCCAGATCAACGGCTGCGGTTGGTGCACCGACGTGCACACCAAGGACCTGACGGCCGCCGGTGAAACCGCGGTCCGCGTCAACCTGGTCGCCGCCTGGCGCGAGTCCAGCGTGTTCACCGAGGCCGAACGGGCCGCGCTGGCGCTGGCCGAGGAGGGTACCCGGCTCGCCGACGCCCACCGAGGCGTCTCCGACGAGACCTGGGCCGAGGTGCGCGAGCACTACGACGACGACCAGATCGCCGCGCTGGTCTACCTGGTCGCCATGATCAACGCGGCCAACCGGCTCGGCGTGATCACGCGCATGCCGGGAGGTTCCTATCAGCCCGGCATGTTCGACGCCATCACGAACTGATCGGCGGGTGCGAGCAGGCTCGGCTTCAGTCGTTCTCGGGAGCGGCGATCGTGAGGACCGCGTCGGCGATATGCGGATTGCGTTCGAGTTCGCGCTCGAGCGCGCGCAACGTGAGGGCGATGCTCGACTCGGCCGGATCGCCGACCAGATCGACGCTCGCGACGAGGAAGACCTGCCGAGGGCCGACGTATTCCAGGCGAACGAAGCGCACCGAGGCCACTTCGGGCATCTCCTCGATGCGGGCCGCCGCGGCGGCGCGGAGTTCGGGCGAGGCGGGCTCGCCGGTCAGGAAGCGCCGGTTACGGTCGATGAGTACTACGGCGATCACCCCGAGCAGCACGCCGACGAGCACCGATCCGAGTGCGTCCCAGCCCGCCGCGCCGGTGAGCTGGTGCAGCCCCATTCCCGCGAAGGCGATGACGATGCCGATCAGTGCCGCGCTGTCCTCGGCGAAGACCGCGCGCAGGGTCGGATCCGAGGTATCCAGCACGTATTCGAGGATGTCCTGATCGAAGCTCTCGGCCTCGACGCCGAGCTGCCGGGTGGCTTGTAACCACGAGGTTCCCTCCAAGACGAAGGCGATTCCGAGCACGAGGTAGGCGATCGCGTAATCCTGTCCACCGCGACCTTCGTGCAGCAGTTCGGTGATCCCGTGCCACACCGACACCGCGGCGCCCGCGACGAACAGTCCCACCGCCGCCAGCAACGACCAGACATATGCCTCGCGCCCGTACCCGAGAGGTCGTTTCGCGTCCGCGGTGCGAGCGCTCCGACGGTTGGCTACGAGCAGGAAGATCTGGTTGCCGGTGTCCGCCCAGGAATGTGCGGCTTCGGCGACCATGGACGCCGAGCCGGAGAGCGTCGCGGCGACCGTTTTGGCCACCGCCACCGCGAGGTTGGCGCCGAAGGCGACGATCACCGTGCGAGTGCTCCCCCCGCCGGCGGTGGGCGCGGATCTCTCGTCACGGAAAGCGTTCGCTCGCTCCATCTACGCCAGTGTGGCACGACCCCCCGGCCGGACTCTGTTTACCGAACCGTGTGTGTGGTGTGCGCGGTGAAGTGGCCACCGCGCTGCGGTTTTGGTTGTGCTGTCAACTTTGGTTCCGAATCGGCGTTCTCACACTTACAATGGGCCAACACATAACGGCACGTCATATAGGTGCACGGTGGTGAGACCGGGTCGGCGGTTCCTCCCACCTCGACGATGGGATTCGACATGGTCGGGAGTTCAGCAGAACCGTCGGACTGGTCCTTCGAGCGCAAGGGCGCCGAATGGGTCGCGGACGAGGAACGTCGAGGCAAGCCCCGCGCCTTGTTCTGGCCGTGGGCGGGCACCAGCTGCAATGTGGTCCTGGTGTCGTTCGGTCCGTACGTGACCGCGCTCGGCCTGGACTGGCATGTGGCGGCGCTGGCCGCGGCGGTGGGCGCGGTGCTCTCCTTCCTGCTGCTCGGCTTGGTGTCGCTGGCCGGGCAGCAAGGGGGAGCGGCGACCATGGTGGCGGGCCGCGCCGCGTTCGGGTTCCACGGCAACAAGATTCCGGCACTGCTGAGCTATCTGGCGTTGGTCGGCTGGGAGACCTTCTCGGCGGTGCTGGCGACCCTCGCGGCCCGCACGGTGGCGCACCGGCTCGACCCGGATATGGACACCGCACCGCTCATGGTCGTCACTCTCGTCACTGTCATCGTGGTGACCACGGTGATCGGGATATACGGCTGTCACGTGATCCTGCGGATCCAGAAGTGGTTCGCTCTCGCATTCACCGCCCTGTCGGTGGTCTATGTCGTGCTGACGCTGCCCAGGATCTCGTTCGCGACGCACGGACAGGTGAGCGTGGGCGCGTTCGTGGGCGGGGTGATGCTGGTCGCCAACACGCTGGGCTTGAGCTGGGTCAACTGCGCGGCCGACTACACCCGCTACCTGCCGCGCACCGCCGGCAAACGTGCGCTGGTCGGCTGGATCACGTTCGGTGGCACCGCTCCCGCCCTCGTTCTGATGGGACTCGGCACGGTGCTCGCGGCGGGGGATCCGGACGTCGCGGCGACGGCGGCCACCGATCCGATCAGCGCGTTGTCGGCCCACTTGCCCACCTGGTTTCTGGTGCCCTACCTGATCCTGGCGCTGGTGGGCTTCGTGTCGGGCTCCATCATCGGCCTCTACTCCTCCGGGCTCGCGCTGCAGACGTTGGGCGTCCGGATATCCCGGCACTACACCGTTCTGATCGACGCGGCCCTGATCGCCGCCGCCGGTGGCTATGTGGCGTTCGCGGCCCCCGGGTTCTTCGCTCCGTTCCAGGCGTTCCTGACCACCACCGGTGTGGTAATGGCCGCATGGACCGGAATCTTCGTGGTCGACCTGTGGCAGCGTCGCCGCGTCGGCTACGACCGGACGGCCCTGTACAGCCCGGTCGGCGGCTACGGAAAGGTGAACCGCGTCGGAGTCGGCTGTCTGATCGTCGCGACCATCGCCGGGCTCGGCTTGGTCACCTCGCCCGATCCGCATGTCGGCCCGCTGCTCGGCTACCTGTTCACGCCTGCCGCCCGCGCGGGTGGCCTGGGCAGCAGCAACCTGGGGGTGTTCGTCGCGCTGGTCTTGGCGAGCGTGGGATACGCGGCGCTGCATCGGGTAAGTCCACTCGCGCGGGCGAGCGCGACCGAGCGGATCGAGGACCGGGAACCGGAACCGGCCCGAGCGGCGGTGTAGAAAGAACGCCGTATCGGCTGGTCGGCGCGGGCTTTTCGCCGCGATGGTCACACGTGCGCGGCGATCCGCCGATCGATCACCGACAGCGTGAACTCCCCCCATCGAATGTTCTCCTGCTCGAGGGAGATTCCGCGCAACAGCGTGAGGTAGGGGCCGACTCGCTCGGCCTCGGCCAGGTACGCCTGCTCGCTGCGGCCGTCCAGCAACCGGGAACGCAGGCGTTCGTAGCGGGCCAGTTTCGACTTGGACCACTCCAGCTTGTCCGCTACCGCGGCACGCACGGCGGGGGCGTCCTCGACGTCCATGCCCTGCACCTTCACCATCATCTCGTCGCGGATGGCGGTGGGCTTGGCCGGCTTCTCGACGAATTCGTGGAGAGCCGCGCGCCCGGCGGGGGTGATGGCGTGCAGGCGCTTGTTGGGCCTGCGCTCCTGCTGCACGACCCGGGTCTCGATGAGGCCGTCGGCCGCCATCCGCTCCAGCTCCTTGTACAGCTGCTGGGGTGTGGCCATCCAGAAGTTGGCCACCGAGGCGTCGAAGCTCTTGGCCAGGTCGTAGCCGGAAGCCTCGCCCTCGAGCAGAGCGGCCAGCACCGCGTTACGTAGCGCCATCGGCTCAGGCTACCACTCGAGGAGATTAATCAAATATCTGTCCTTCGAGCTATGGACAGGTCGACTTTACCTGGATACGGTTCAAGCCACCTATTAAATTTCTTGAATATAGGAGGTGGGAGATGCACCCCTTCCGCGTAGCCGTGGAAGCTCGTGACGAGGCCGCCATCGAGGCGCTGCTGGCCGACAACGTGGTGTTCACCAGTCCGGTGGCATTCCAGCCGTACCCGGGCAAGGCGATCACCGCGGCCACCATGCGCGCGGTGATCCGCGTGTTCGAAGATTTCCGCTATGTGCGCGAGATCGCCGACGCGAACGGTCGTGATCACGCGTTCGTGTTCGAGGCCACCGTCGACGGCAAGCGGCTGACCGGCTGCGACTTCCTGCACTTCGACGAGGACGGCAAGATCGACGACTTCATGGTCATGGTGCGTCCGCTCTCGGCGGCACAGGCCCTCGCGGCGCGTATGGGTGAGCAGTTCGAGCGCATCAAGGCCGAGGCCGCCGCGCAGCTCGAGCGGGAAGCCGCCGGCGCGTGAGCGACTACGACGCCATCGTCATCGGCGCGGGCAATGCCGGACTGACCGCCGCCGCGACCCTGCAGCGCGCGGGCGCGCGAACCCTCCTGCTCGAGCGGCACAATATTCCCGGTGGCTGCGGAACATCCTTCCGCCGCGGACGGTTCGAGTTCGAGGTCGCGTTGCACCAGCTGTCCGGCGTGGGCGTCGATGGGCAGCCGATGTCGTTGCGAGAAGGGCTTTTCCGGCAACTCGGCATCGCCGACAAGCTGGAGTTCGTGCAGGAACACGACCTCTATCGTGCCGTGATTCCCGGTCGGCTTGATCTCACCTTGCCCGCGGACTGGGACGGCGCGGTCGCCGCCATCGAGGCCGAGTTCCCCGGCAACCGCGACCGGGCCGCGAAATTCTTCGACCTGATCCGGCAGGTGAGCTTCTGGCAGATCGCCGCCATGCGGAGGATGCCGGTCGAGCAGATCGACCCGGTGCTGTTCGAGTACGGATTGCGGCCGCTGAAGGACGTGCTCGACGAGTTCTTCGATGACGACCGCATCAAGGTCGCGCTGGGCATGTACTGGACCTATCTCGGGCAGCCGCCGTCGAGACTGCGATTCCAGGATCTGGCGCTGACCCTGTTCGCCTACTTCGAGTTCAAGCCCTGGCATGTGCGCGGTGGGTCGCAGGCGATGTCCACCGCCATCCTGGACGCCTTCCTCGCCGCGGGTGGCGAAGTGCGGTTCAACACCGGCGTCGAGGCCGTTCTCACCGAATCCGGCCGGGTCCTGGGTGTGCGGTTGGAAGACGGTTCGGAGGTCACCGCTGCCGACGTCATCTCCAACGCGTCGCTGCCGACCACCTACGGCATGCTCGAAGGCATCGACGTGCCCGCCGAGGTGCGAAATGATTTGGCCACCAGGCGAATCGGCGTCTCCGGCTTCGTGCTGCACATGGGGCTGGACGCGACTCCGGCCGAACTGGGTTTCACCACCAGCACGACGTTCGTCAACATGGACGCCGACGACGACCGCACCTACCGGGCGTGGAAATCGTTCGAGCCCGCGCGGGGCATCTGCGTCAGCTCATACGATGTCGCGCCGATCGGATTCGCGCCCGCCGGCGCCACGCACGTCAGCCTGATGACGTTGCAGTACGCCGACATCTGGAAGACCGTCCCCGCATCGGAGTACGCGCGCACCAAGTTCGCCTACGCCGAAACCCTGCTCGACCTGTGCGAAACCATCACCCCCGGCATCCGCGACGCCATCGAAGAGGTCGATGTCGCGACACCGTTGACCATGATGCGCTACCTGGGGCATCCGGGCGGCGCGATCTACGGCTACGACCAGGACGCCACCGAAGGCTGGCTGTTCCGCGACAGCGAACGCCGAACCCATGTTCCCGGACTCCATCTGGCCGGCTCCTGGGCCGGGATCGGCGGATTCCAGCCCACCCTGGAGGCCGGTGCGCGCGTCGCCCGCCGTCTCCTGCGCTCCAAAGCCGCCTGACCAGAGGACAGCACGTGAAGCACCCACTCGCAGAACGGTTCGACGGAGCGGCGGAGATCCTCACCGAGATCGATGCCCGCGTCCCCGATACGCGCGACTACTCCGCCGAAACACGCGCCACCGTCGACGCCTACCACCCCAAGCGGCTGCGGTTGGTGGTCACCGCGATCATCGAGGAGACCGCCACCGCCAAGACCTTGCGGCTCGAGCGCGCCGACCGGTTCGAGCTGCCGCCCTTCCTGGCGGGCCAGTACGTGAACGTCTTCATCGACGGCACCAGCCGCCCGTTCGCGATCTCCTCCAGCCCGGCCCGGCTGACCCACTACGACCTCACCGTCCGCCGTGTCCCCGGCGGACGCGTCAGCAACCTGCTTGTCGACACCGTCGAGATCGGGCAGGTGCTCACCACCACCGGCCCGATGGGCACCTTCCACCACAACCCGCTTTTCCACGGCAACGAGGTGGTGTTCCTCGCGGGCGGTTCGGGCGTGGCTCCGGCCATGAGCATGATTCGTGAGATCGCCGATCTGGGCCTAGACCGCGCCTTCCACCTGATCTACGGCTCCCGCGACGCCTCCGACATCATCTTCGGCGCGGAACTGGACGAGATCGCCGCCACCCACCCCGGCATCGACGTGGACCATGTCATCGCCGAACCCGCCGCCGGCTGGACCGGAGCCACCGGCTTCCTCACCGCGGAAACCATCGACCGGCTGGCGGGCGAACTCGACGGCCGCATGGTCTACGTGTGCGGCCCGCAGGCGCTGTACCCCTACGCCCTCGGGCAGCTCACCGCGCTGGGCCACCCGCGCAAACGCATCCGTTTCGAGGCCAACGGCGCGCCCAGCGATCCCGCCGCCCAATCACACTGGCCCGCCGGTATCGATCCGGCGGAGGAGGAGGTCACCGTCACCGTCGGCAGCACATCCTTCCGCACCCCGCGCAACCGTCCACTACTGGACGCGTTGGAAGACAACGGTATTCGTCCCGAGGCCGCCTGCCGTTCCGGCGAATGCAGCCTGTGCCGGGTGCGGATTCTGAAGGGCGAGGTGCACAACGCCGAGGAGGCGAAGCTTCGGATCTCCGACGCTCGATTCGATTACACCCATTCGTGTGTGGCCTACCCGATCACCGATGTGGAGCTGGGCCTGTGACCTACCGAACCTATGTCGCGCTCGGCGACAGTCAGACCGAAGGCGTCGGCGACGGCGACGACCGGACCGGATTGCGCGGCCTGGCCGACCGGCTCGCCGAACGCCTCGCGCAGGCCGATCCCGGCGTGCGCTACGCCAATCTCGCGGTTCGAGGCAAACTCGCCCGGCAGATCCGCGCCGAGCAACTCGATGCCGCCTTGGCGCTGCGACCGGACCTCGCGACCGTGGTCGCCGGAGTCAACGACCTGCTGCGGCCGAATTTCGACGCCGACGAGGTCGCCGGACACTTGGACGCGATGTTCGCCGCCCTCACCGCCCACGGCGCGGTCGTGGCGACGCTGACCTTTCCCGACCTAGCGCGCATCACCCCGCTCGCGCGCCCGCTCTGCGGTCGCGTCACCGCGCTCAACCAGCGCATCCGTGCCTCGGCGGCACGGCACGGCGTCGTCCTCGCCGAAACCGCCCACCATGCCGTCACCGATCCTCGCTTGTGGAGCCGTGACCGGCTACATGCCAACCCGCTCGGACATCAGCGCATCGCCGACGCCCTCGCGCACGCCTTGGGCCTACCCGGCGCCGATGAAAGCTGGGCCGCGCCCTTGACGCCGCCGCTGCCCACCGGCACCCGAATGGCGACGGCGATGGGTGAAATACGTTGGGCAGCAATGTTCCTGGGTCCCTGGCTCGGTAGGCGGCTCACCGGACGCTCCTCAGGCGACGGACGCACCGCCAAACGCCCGCACCTCCTCCCGGTGCACGGCCGCACGGCGATCGCCGCGCCCACGGACCGGATCCAGCCGTGACCACGGTGTCGGGACGCTCTGTGCGGGCTCGTATTCCGCTCGTCGGTTCCCCAGCACACCCCGCGAGACGAGCATCGCTTACCCGGCAGGTAATCGACTCTGGTCGATCACCATGCCACGATCACGTCATGACCGCTTACGCCATAGCCCACCTGCAAGACGCCGCTCCGCACCCGGATATCGCGGACTACATGGAGCGTCTTTCGGCGACCCTCGAACCGTACGGCGGCCACTACCTCGTGCACGCGACACCGCACGAGGTGAAAGAAGGTAGCTGGCCCGGCGCCGTGGTGATGCTCGGCTTCCCCGGGATCGCCGAGGCGCGAGCGTGGTGGGACTCGCCCGCGTACCGGGAGATCGCACCGCTGCGCACGCGGCATATCGAGGGTGACCTCATCCTCGTCGAAGGTGTCCCCACCGGCTACGCCCCGACCGCCGCCGTGAAAGCCATCCGGGAGGCCGTGTCCGCCGACTAACCGGTTCCCGCGCCGGGCAGACGCACGGTGAACGCGGTGTGGCCCGGTTCGCCGGCCACCGAGATGTCACCGCCGTGCGCCTTGACGACCGCCGCGACGATCGCCAGACCGAGGCCGGTGCTGCCCGCCCGTCGCGAGCGCGACGAGTCGCCGCGCGCGAAACGCTGGAATACCGTCGGCTGCAAAGCTTCCGGGATTCCGGGCCCGTGACGAGCGCGTCTACACGGTGCGCGGCGAGGACGACGACGCCCGGTCGAGCGGAGTCAGGGCCGTTTGATCGCCGCCGCTGGCAAGGGCTTGACATTGCCCCAGGGGCAGGGTTCGAGCATGGTGGCATGAACGAGATGAACACGGAATTGGCCGGATTCGTCGCGGCGTCGGCCGGAAAGTTGGGCGTACCGGGTGTCGCGGTCGGCGTGACGGTCGGCGGTCGAGAAGACTTCGCGTGCCACGGAGTGACGAGTGTGGTCAATCCGCTTCCGGTCGACCGGGACACGATGTTCCTGGTCGGGTCGGTGAGCAAGACGTTCACGGCGACCGCATTGCTGCGGTTGGCCGCCGAGGGACGGGTGGAGTTGGACGCGCCGGTGCGGCGGTACGTCCCGGAATTCGCCCCTGCCGATGCGGCCACGGACGAGATCACTGTGTTGCGGCTGCTCAACCATACGGCCGGGCTGGAATGGAAGCTCGGCGTCGACACGGGCGAAGGAGACGACGCCTTGGCACGGCACGCGGTGAAACTCGCCGAGGCGCGGCTGATCGCGAAACCGGGAGAGCGGGCGTCCTACAGTCAGGCGGGGTTCAATCTGGCAGGCCGGGTCGTCGAGAACGTCACCGGGTCGACCTTCGAACGGGCGGTCGCGTCGCTGTTGTTCGAACCGCTCGGGCTGACACACAGCTGTTATTCGGTCGACCACGTCATGACCCGGCGGTTCGCGGTGGGTCACAACGTCGACGCCGACGGTGTGCTCGCCGTCGCCCGGCAATGGAAGGACAACCGCGCGAACAACCCCGGCGGTGGCGTGGTGACGTCTGTCCGCGATTTGCTGCGCTGGGCGCGGTTCCACCTCGGCGACGGCCGGACCGAGGCAGGTGAGCGCATCCTGCCCGCCGAACTGCTGCACCGGATGCGGGAGCAGACCGTGGAGCTGCGCGGGAGCACCCTGGGTGACGCGTTCGGGATCTGCTGGTTCCTGCGCGAGGTGGACGGTGTCGCGACCATCGGGCACGGCGGGTCGGGCAACGGTCAGTTCGCCGACTTGCTCATCGTGCCGGAGCGCGATTTCGCCGTCGCGGTGACGTCGAACGCGGGCCCGGACGCGGGGCTGGCGTTCAACCGGACCGTGGTGAAATGGGTGCTCGAACACTACCTCGGTGTGGTCGAACGCGATCCGGAGCCGCTGCCCTACGACGCGGCGCGGGCAGGGGAGATCGTCGGGCATTACGAGAACGAGATGATGCGGCTGACCCTCGACACCGACGGGGCAAGGTTGACGATCGAATGCGCCATCAAACCCGATATCCGTGCCGCCGCGGTGACCGATCTGCCGCCCGACCTGCCACCGGCTACCCTCGGCCTGCTGGCCGGCGACGCGGACGAGTACATCGTCACCGAAGGCGGTCTGCAAGGACAACGCGGGTTCTTCACCCGTGACGATTCCGCCGCCGTGACCGGAATCGATCTCGCCGGTCGCTTGTTCGCCCGGGTGCGATGACGGCGGCGGGCACCGAAGGGAGCCACGCATGATCACGATCGGGCAGCTCGCGCGGTACGCGGGCGTGACGATCAAGGCCGTGCGTGTCTACCACGAACGCGGCCTGCTGCCCGAGCCGCCGCGCGACTCCTCCGGCTATCGCCGCTACAGTGCCGAGGCCGCCATCGATCTGGTCAAGATCAAGACATTGGCGCGATCCGGCGTGCCCCTGGCGCGGGTCAAGGAATTGCTGACCGCGAATTCCGACGAGTTCGCGGCGGCGATCGCAGAGATCGACCGCATGCTCGCCGAACGCGCCGAGGAGATCCGCCGCACCCGCGAGCAGATCGCCGAACTGGGGTCCGGCGATCGACTGTTCGTGTCCGCCGATGTCGCCGAATACCTCGGGCGCCTGCGCGAACTCGGGGTGAGCGACCGGGCGGTCCGGATGGAGCGCGACATCTGGATTCTGCTGCAATCGGTCGCTCCGGAACAGGCGTCGGACTGGGCCGCCGACAAGCTCGACGCCATCGATGATCCGCGATTCCGGGCCATCTACCTCGACTACGACGCGGCATTCGACTGGTCCCCCGACGACCCGCGTCTGGTGGACCTCGCCGACCGCACTCGCCGGTGGATCATCGGCAGACGCACCGGAGCCGGCCGGACCACCCCGGCGCTGGATCCGAAACTGATCCGCCTGGTGAACGAATCCGTCGGAGTCACCTCGCCCGCCTGGGAACGGCTGACGAAGATCGCGCAGAAGGCGACCACCGAGTAGCAACCGCCCCCATCGGCTCGGCAATCGCATTGCGGTACAGCTGTTTCGAGAGTGCGTTACTGTCCTGCGGACCCGTGCGCCGGCGATCCGGCTGCTCGGGCGGTCATGTCGTACTCCGGAATCGAGGCAAGCGTATGAACCACAAGCTCTGGTTGCTCGGACGGTCCGTCACGGTCGGTGCTCACATCATGGGCGAGAGAGTGTTTCGGCCGAAGGCGCGCGACGTCGAGGACGTCCCGGTGTCGGGCGAGACGCTGACCCCACGGTGGCTGACGGCCGTGCTGTGCCGCGATGTCCCCGGGGCCGAGGTGCTCTCGTTCGAAACCGCGAACGGCAGCCGCGGAACATCCACCCGCGTCGCGATTCGCGTCGACTACAACGACGCGGGACGGCAGGCGGGCTTGCCGACCGACCTCTTCGCGAAGACAACGACGGCCTTCTCGCAACGCATCCTGCTCGGTGGCGGAAAGATGATAGACGGCGAAACCCGCTTCTTCCGTGACTTCCGCCCCCAGGTCGACATCGAGGCGCCGATCGGCTATTGGGGAGCCGCCGATTCGGCGTCCTGGCGATCGATCGCCTTGATGGAAGACATCGCCTCGACCCGTGGTGCTCAGTTCGTCGAGCCGAACGCTCCGGTCGCCCGTGACCAGATCGAAGACCTGGTGCGCAATCTGGCTCGACTCCACCGCACCTTCTGGAACCACCCGTCGATCGCGGACCTCAAGACCACGACCGAGGCGCTGCAGGCATACCTCGCCGCCATCGACATGAAGAAACGTTGCGAGGTCGGCCTGCGCCGCGCCGCAGCGGTGGTTCCGGAGGCCCTGCACGACCGAGCCGACCGGCTGTGGGCCGGTGTCGAGCGGGCGATCGACAACGCGACGAACGAGCTTCCGCAGACCTTGTTGCACGGTGACCCGCACATCGGGCAGACATATCGAACCGCCGCCGGGCGAATGGGATTCGTCGACTGGCAGGTGGTGATGCGGGGAGGCTGGGCACACGACTTCGCCTATACCGTGAATTCGGGATGCGAGCCCGAGGACCGGCGTGCTTGGGACCGCGAACTGCTGGCGGCCTACCTGGACGAACTCGGAGCCCTCGGCGGCCAGGCGCCGTCGTTCGAGGACGCGTGGCTGGCGTACCGGCAACAGTCCATGTTCGCCTACGCGGCATGGGCGTTCACGATCGGCAGGGCGGCGTATCAACCCAAGATGCAGCCGGTGGAGACTTGCCTGACGCTGTTGAAGCGAATCACCACGGCCATCGACGACCATGACTCACTGGACGCTCTCGGCGTCTGAGGCCGAGAGCGTCCACTGCCTCCGTGTTGTCGCGGCCGGGTCGATTCCGGCCGCGCAGCGGATCGGCAGGCATTCTGCGAAGCTTGTTCTCGTCCGCGGTGAGGGTCACGGTCCACGCGCGCTATACCATCGCTTGGTTCCGGCACAGTCGCCGTGAGTTCGCTCCAGTGCAGTGTCCAGGCAGGGAGCGGTAGTTCAGCAGTCACGTTGTGCAACACCAATGTTTGGAGTTCGCTCTTTGAGTACGCCACAATCTCATGCTCCGGCTGGGTCGTGCCCGGTCCTCCACGGCTCGCCGATCGAATCCGACGAACAGCGAGTGCCCATGTACTCGCCCGAGTTCGCGGCCGATCCGCACCGTGTGTACCGCGAGATGCGCAGGCGCTACGGGTCTTTGGCGCCGGTGGACCTGGCCCCCGGTGTCCCGGCCACCTTGGTGATCGGCTACGGCACCGCGGTGCGGATCCTCAACGATCCCGACCATTTCCCGGCCGACCCGCGCGCCTGGCAGAAGAACATCCCCGCGGATTGCCCCATTCTTCCCCTGCTGGAGTGGCGGCCCATGGCCAGTCGCAGCGCCGGGACCGACTTCACCCGCTACCGTGGGGCGATCACCGCCAGCATCGACGAGGTCGACCTGTATGCCCTCCAATCCGTCGTGGAGGGACTGGCCATCCCGCTGATCAACTCCTTCTGCGAAGACGGGTCCGCCGAACTGATTCGCCAGTACGTGTTCCCGCTCGTCTTCCAAGCGGTGAACTATCTGCTCGGCTGCCCGCCGGAGATCGGGGCGCAGGTCGCCGCCGGTACGGCCGCCCTCCTCGAGGGTGTCGACGCCGAAAAGGGCAATCAGATGCTCGGCGAGGCGCTGATGAGCCTCGTGACGCTGAAACGCGCCGAACCCGAGCGCGACATCACCTCGGTACTGCTGCGGCATCCCGCCCGGCTCGACGACGTCGAGGCGTCGCACCACGTGTCCCAGGTGTACGGCAGCGGGATCGAGTTCCAGCTGAACCTGATCACCAACACCCTGCTGCTGATCCTCACCGACGAGCGCTTCGGCGACAGCATCCTCGGCGGAAACCTGTCGTCCCGCGATGCGATCGACGAGGTCTTGTTCAACGACCCGCCACTGGCGAACCTTTTGATCACCTATCCCCGTCACCCGATCCTCATCGACGACGTCTGGTTGCCCGCGCATCAGCCTGTCGTCATCAGCATGGCCGCGTGCAACAACGACCCGGCGATCCGCGCCGGCGACTTGACCGGCAACCGCTCCCACCTGGCCTGGGGCCTCGGCCCGCATGCCTGCCCCGCGCGTCCGCTGGCCTACCTGATCGCGCAAGAGGCCATCGACCAGCTCCTCGACGCACTGCCGGAGCTCGAACTGAATCTGCCGAACCGAACCCCCGACTGGCGACCGGGCCCGTTCCACCGCGCCCTGACCGAATTGCCGGTCACCTTCCCCCCGACCTCTCCGCTGAACATCTGACGCAACGCTGTCGAGGCATGGGCCTGCGGCCGTCATACGACAGGCGCGCGCCGCTACACACCCGACGACAGTTGGCGGTGTGAGGTGCTGACCGCTCTCGATGCCGGGACTTCCCTCCGACCACTGGCCGTGCTCGGAAAGATCGTTGTCGCCGTACGGTCACCGGGCTTCACTGCGACCCCGCCGAGTGCTGCGGGGTCGCACGTACGCACCGTGATCATGAACCGGCGCTACCCCGCGATCGGCCGGACGTGAGGCGGCCGGTGGGGCCCGCCCGGGGTGCGGTCGGCGGGGATGCTGGTGGAGCTGGCCGCGTTGCCGGGTGTGAGGTTGGTCTGGCCGCCGGGAGTCAGGTTGGTTTGCGGACCGCACGCCAGGTTGGGCCAGGAACAGGTCGGTAGGTTGGGGTCCTGACCGGCCTGGGCCACGCCGGCCGTCACCAGCCCCAGGCCCAGCAGCGCGGGTGCTGCGGCGATCGCGAGGGCGCGGGCGAGGCGGTGGGTGCGGCGGGTCGAGCGCTGGTCGATGGTCATATGGGTGCTCCTTCGTGTCGGTGTGGCGGGGCGGTCCCGCTTCGTCATTTATGACGCTGTCCAGACTCATCGACGCTGGTCCGAGCCGAAAGGACACCCAGGGTGCGCGGCAGCGCACCCTTCTCGTGGTTCGATCCCACCAAGGTGTCGGGTTCCGATGGCCGACGCGGACACCTTTGCGCGTCGTCCCCGACATCGCGTTCTAGGTCAGCGCGGGCGGCGGTATCGTCTGCGGCCGCGGAATCGGGACGGCCGAGGATGGCGTATCGGGATACAGCAGCCTGCCGATCCGACAGCGACGGCCGACTCCGCCGCCTCGGCCGGGCGAGCGGAGTAGGCCGACTACAAAGCGATCATCCCGCAGACCGCGCGCTGATCTCCGGGTCGAAACGAATGCCGGTCACCCAGCGTGTGGACTCAATGGTTGTTCTATACACCGCAACAACTTTCGGCGATCACCCCGGGCTCGCTCTGCCGACACGCCATCAACCGTGGGAGAGCTGCTCGCGCAGCACCGTACGCAAGGTGACGGGTTCGCGACCGAGCAGGGTGCCCAGTGTCGGGTCGACAGTGGCGAACTCGCCGACTCGGCTGGCGGCGAAGATGCCCAGCAACTGATCCGCCCGCTGCGCGGGAACGCCTTGGCCCACCAGCTGATCCCGGAACTTGTCGTCGGGTGTCGTGGTCCTCGTCATGGCGCGGCCCGTGATCTCGGTGGCGATACCGGCGATGTCGTCGAAGGTGAGCGCTTGCCCCCCGGTGAGCGGCGGCGTGGGGCCGTCGAAGCGGCCTTCCTCGGCCAGGATGGCGGCGGCGGCTTCGGCGAGGTCGGCGTGCGCGGTCCAGCTGAACGGCCCGTCCGCGGGAAGTTCGAGCTGACCGGATTGCACTGCGTGGCCGAGGAAGTGCGCCGCGCTGGTGGCGTAGAAGCCATTGCGCAGCGACGTGAACGGCACGCCGGAGGCGCGTAGCGCATCCTCGGTGGCGGCGTGATCACGGCACGCCTGGAAGTGCGACGAGGCACTGGCTCCCATCTGGCTGGTGTAGAGGATGCGCCGGGCGCCCGCGGCGACGGCCGCTTCGATCGCGGTGCGGTGTTGTTCGACGCACTCTTCGCCCATTTTGTCGACGGAGACGATGAGTACCTGAGAGGCGCCCTCGAAGGCGTTGGCGAGGCCGGCGGCGTCGGTGAAGCTTCCCTCTCGTACCCGTACCCCTCGCTCGGCGAACGCCCGCGCTTTTCGCGGGTCGCGGACGCTGACCCCGACTCGGTCCGCGGGCACGCGCGTCAGCAGTCTCTCGACGATCTGACGTCCCAGCTGTCCGGTGGCTCCGGTCACGATGATCATGATGCACTCCCGTGTTGCGACGATGGTTCCAATGGAAACAATTGAACAGTATCACTGATACTAACGATGGAACCAAGGAAGCGGTATCATTGATATATGACATCGCGCGCACACGGCATCGATGACGCCACTCCCGTCGAGTCCGGCACGGCCACGGGCCGCGAGCAGACCCGGCAGCGGGTCATCGAGGCCGCCATCGGCCTGCTGACGCGTGGGGGTCGCGACGCGGTCACCACGCGCGCGGTCGCTGATGCGGCGGGCTTGCAGCCGCCGGCCATCTACCGGCTGTTCGGGGACAAGGATGGGCTGCTCGACGCGGTGGCCGAGCACGGCTTCGCCGCGTTTCTCGCCACCAAGCACGTCGACCCCGATCCGCGAGACCCCATCGAGGACCTCAGAGCCGGCTGGGACGTGGCGGTCGAGTTCGGTTTGGCCAACCCCGCGCTGTACACGTTGATGTACACCGAACCCGTCGGTACCACCTCGGCTGCCTTCAAGGCAGGCATGGAGATCCTGATGGGCCGAATCCGCCGCCTCGCCGCGGGCGGCTGGCTGCGCGTCGACGAGGAACTCGCGGCCCAGATCATCCATGCCACGGCGCGCGGCGCAGTGCTCACCTGGCTCTCGCTGCGCGAGGAGCGGCGTAACCCGGCCCTGTTGACCACTCTGCGGGAGTCGATGGTCGCCGCCGTCACCAACCAGCAACCGGCGGTGCAAGACGCGGGCCCGGCAGGCGCCGCCCGCGCCTTGCGCGCCGCACTGCCCGAGCAGACGACCCTCAGCAGCGCGGAGCAAGATCTACTGCGGGAGTGGCTGAACCGCCTTGCCGCCGACGGCTGATCGCCGACCCTCGATCTTCCCGGCGCCGACACCGTCGGATGCCGCGACAACCGGGTGCCGAGCCGCTGCCAGCCGCGCGAGCGCGGTTTCGGTGAAGACCGACAACCCGAGGTCGGGGTTGTATCCGTGAATTTCTTTGACGTCGAGGTCGGCGAGAAAATAAAGGATCTCCGTCGAGACCACCTGCCCTGGAACCAGTATCGGGAAGCCGGGCGGGTAGGGCACCACGAAGGTAGCCGACACCAGGGGCTTCCCCTTGGCGAGCCGTCGCCCGGCATCGCCGAGCAGGACGTGTTCGCGGTCGGACTCCGCATACCCGGCGTAGAAGGCCGAACGCATATCGCCGAACGAGCTGGCGCCATCGGGACGAAAAGCGCTGTCGAACTCGCTGAAATCGGGCAGCGCGGGCAGATCCTTGGTGATCTCGTCGACCCGGCGCTGTTGCAGGGCGCGATCGGCCCTGCCACCCGCGCTCCAGCTTCGCTCGAAGTCGGTGGCGACCCGGCGCAGCACGTCGAGCAGGTAGTGCACGCTCGACCAGGTGACGCCGATCGTGAAGATCAACAGCACACTGTTGATCGAGGTCTTGTTGATCTGGATGCCGAACCGGTCCATCAGGATCTTCTCGCGGAAGTCGTATCCGTTCATGCCAGTCTTGCCGATGAACAGGGTGACCCGGGTCGGGTCGAGCACGAACTGATCGGATCGCCACGCCTCGTTCCACTCCGCCAAGCCACCCTGTCTGACCTGCCGGTAGGAGATGACTTCGGAGGGGCGGAACTCGTCGGGCACCAGGTCGTCCTCGTCGAGGATGCGGAACCACTTCCCGATCAGCCGGTCCTTACGGACGCGGTGGCGGAACACGAGCGCCATGTCGTAGACGTTCCGGACCAGCTGGAAGCCCTCGATGTCGACCTGCCTGCGCGCCAAGTCCAACGACGCCAGGAGTTGCTGGTTCGGCGAGGTCGAGGTGTGGGTCAGGAACGCCTCGGCGAACGTCTCGCGGACGAGGGCTTTGAAATCCTGGTCGCGGACATGGATCATCGACGCCTGCCGCAGCGCGGACAGCGATTTGTGGGTGGAATGCGTCGCGTACACGCGCACCCGCGCACGCTCGGGGTCGGGAAGCAGCCTGCGCTCGCTCCACTCGGCACGGTCGACTCCCTGCATCGACGCACGCCACTCGCGGTACTCCTCGGCGTACCCGGGCGAGGACAACGTCGATCGGAGTTGCTCGGCGGCAACCATCGCGGTGCGCTGTCGCGCCCACGGCACGGCGGTCGCGAACGCGTACCACGCCTCGTCCCACAGGAAGCAGATGTCCGGCTTGATCGCCAGAACCTCCTCCATCACGCGCTGGGGGTTGTAGACGATGCCGTCGAAAGTGCAGTTGGTCAGCAGCAGCATCCGCACCCGGTCCAGTTGCCCGGCCGCCTCGAGGTCCAGCAGCGCTTTCTTGATGGTGTGCAGGGACACGGCTCCGTAGATCGCGAACGGCGCGAGCGGGTAGGCGTCCAGGTACAGCGGGTACGCTCCGGCGAGCACCAAGCCGTAGTGGTGCGACTTGTGGCAATTGCGGTCGATCAGAACGATATCGCCCGGCCGGGTCAGGGCCTGCACGACGATCTTGTTCGCGGTGGATGTGCCATTGGTGACGAAGTACGTCTGATCGGCGCACCACGTCTCGGCGGCTTTGTCCATCGCCGCCCTGATCGTGCCGTGTGGATCCAGTAGTGAGTCCAGCCCGCCGGAGGTGGACGACGTCTCGGCCATGAAGATGTTGCGGCCGTAGAACTCGCCCATGTCCTGTAGCGACTTGGAGTTGAAGATGCTGGCGCCACGTGCGACGGGCAGCGCGTGGAATTGGCCCACCGGCGCGGCCGCGTAGGCACGCAAGGCATCGAAAAACGGTGTGGCGAACCGGCTGCGGACGCCCGCGAGCACCGTGCTGTACAGGTCGGTGACGTCGTTGAGGCGGTAGAACGTGCGATCATAGACGTCCGTCTCGTCCTCGGTCTCCGCGGCGATCGACTCGTCGGTGAGCAGATACAGGTCGATATGCGGTCGCAGCTTCCTGATCCACTCACCGCATTCCACCCAGTCGTGGTTGCGGTCGGTCACGTTCACGTCTTCGTTGGCGCCGAGCAACGTGGTCATCAACGGCGCGCGGTCGCTGGAACGGAGGGGGAGGTCGTGCCGGATGATCGCCGCCTGAATCTCGCCGTTCAACGCGACGGCGGTGATGGCGTCCTCGATGCTCGCCACGACGAGCAGTTCGAACTGCACATCGTCCGACGGGTCGCGCAGTGCCCGCAGGCTCTCCGCCAGGCCCGCGGGAGCGTCGGACGGAGAGTCGTCGCCGAGCAGGACGGTGTAGAACTGCTGCTCTTTGGCCCGCGCCACGAGTTCCTGATCTTCCAGCGGCGCGGAGGTGTCGAACAAGGCCGCACGGTCGCCGTACTCGGAGAGCAGGCGCACGGCCAGCGACACTTCGTCGGCGAGCCGCGCCGTCGCGAGATCGGCGAGATAATCGCGGAACGCCGCCAATCTCGCCGGTCCCGGGTACAGCCAGTACCGCTCATAGGTGCCGAGTCGATCGAGAAGACGCCGCACCCGGGCGGCTTCGTGGGTGGCGTCCAGCCCGGCCTGATTGACATCGGCGAGCCGACGGCACGCGTCATCGAGCAGATTCCAGGTGTCGATTCGCGAGTACGACGGGTTGGCCACCGCCGCCAGCGCGGAAACAGAAAGCCCTTTCGGGCGCTCGCCGTCTCGGTGCATGTCGTCAGTTCCTCCCCCTCGATGGGCGAAGTGATCTGTCGAACGCGGTAGACCTAATTGTGCCTTGCGGTAGATCGAATTCCTAGCCGAGCGAAGAGAGCACGTCGGCAGGTTCCTCGCCGCGGTTGTCGCTCGAGGGCCGCCCGCGATATTTCCGTGGCGTCGAAGCGAGGTACCTACAATGATCGTGTGACGACTTTTCGTCGCGATAGCGAAGTCGAGCTCGGCGACTACGTCGGAGGGATCGCCGCCCGGATGAACGAGCGGGTGACGGAAATCGGCACGGCCATCCGGCGCAAACTCGAGGAAGAAATAGCCGAACTGCGCGAGGACACGCATTCGCGGGAACTGCTCGGGGCCAGCGTGCACGCGAATGTCGAGACACTGTTGCAGGCGCTGCGCCACAATATTCCGGTCGCGCGCGTCCAGGCGCCGACGGCGGCGATCGAATACGCCAAACGGCTTGCTCAGCACGAGGTTTCGCTCAATGCTCTGATTCGCGCCTACTGGGTGGGGCAGCGACGGATGAGCGAACTGGTGTTCGCGGAGGTGCGCGCCGCCGACATCACGCCGCAGCAGCGGGTCGATGCCCTGCAGACCATCACTACGACGCTGTTCAACTACATCGACTCGATCACCCGGCAGGTCGTCGCCGCCTACCAGGGCGAGCGGGAACAGTGGTTGGAGAATCAGAACAGCATTCGCACACTCCAGGTCCGCGAAGTGCTGACCGAGACGAGCGCCGTCGACGTAGACGCGGCGACCGAGTCGATCCGCTACCCGCTGCGCTGGCATCACCTCGCGCTGGTGCTGTGGTATTCGGAGCTGAGCACCGACGGTGACGAACTGCCCCGGATACAGCGGTTCGTGCAGGAACTGGCCGAAGCGGCGAACACGTCGGCGCGCCCGCTGTTCGCCGCCGTCGATCGGGTCAGCGCATGGGCCCGGCTGGCCTACCGGACGGTTCCCGCCGACCCGGTCGGCGCCGTACGCAGGTTCGCACGCGACCGGGCCGACGCTCCCTGTTTCGCGATCGGCACGCCCGGCGCCGGCGTCGAGGGCTTCCGGCGGTCCCATCGGCACGCTCAGGCCGCGCGCGCGGTCGCGCTCGCCCGCGGCACGGACGATCCGATGGTCTTCTCCGCGACGGATCCGGGACTGTCGGCCGCGGCGCTGCTGGGTGGTGACATAGCCGAAGCACGGGACTGGGTGAGCGAGGTACTCGGCGATCTGGCCTCCGACAACGACAACGACGAGCGGCTCCGCGAGACGTTGCGGGTCTTCCTGCGCACCGGATCGAGCTACAAGGCCGCGGCCGCGGAGATGAACCTGCACTTCAATTCCGTGAAGTACCGGATAACGCGAGCGATCGCGCGGCGGGGTCGACCGATAGACGACGACCGGCTCGAGGTCGAGATGGCGCTGCTGGTGTGCCAGTGGTACGGGGGCGCGGCCTTGCGCCGAGGCCCCGCGTAGCGCTCTTGTCGTTTCGAGCTTTGCGCCTGCATGTACCGAAACTCAACACCCCGAAGGAGGACCTCGATCAGATCCTGCACACCTCCTGGCTCGAACCCATCACCCCGAAGCAAAGGAGCAGGCAATGTCCACGATCCACTTCAAGGAGACGACGAGCTCGACACCGGAGCAGTTCGTAGCAGCGCTCACCGATTTCGGGCCGGGCCGCTCACAGGTGTTCGGCAACAGCGCCGACGAATACCTCGAAGTGCACAACCAGGGCCGCCGTGAGGCCGACGTCACGGAAGGCTCGCGCGGCATCTGGGAACGCCTGCACTACGACTGGTCGAATCCGGAGCGTGTCGTCATGACGACCACCGACTCGAACGTATGGGGCGGCCACTCGGGCCACACCTACACCTTCAACCGCCGGTCGGACGGGAAGACCGATGTGGATGTCGTCATCGTGCGCGAGGGCAAGAACCTAAAAGGGCGAGTCCTCGAAGTCGTGGTCGGGACCGTGGGCAAACGCGTCCTGCGCCAGGCCCTCGACAAGACCGTCAAGGCCATCGAAACCCGCGACAACGGCGGAGGAACGGCCGAACGCCCGTAACAAGAACGACAAACTCGCCACGCAGAGGACGGGGAGGTTGTCGAGGAACTCGGGCGCGGTCCGGCCACTCGATCGTGCGAAAAACAGGTATACCCCTGGGTAATTTCACCGTCGCTCGACGTGGCTCAGCGGGGCAGTCTGGAGCGGAACTTGCCAGCACCGCCTCGGGGAGCCTCGTATGCACACGAACCAGGTCGAGCACACTTCGAACGTCGTCGGAGGTGGCAGTGCGCTGCGCGCGGACGACATGTTGATGATCTACCGCTGCACGCGGTGCGAGAAGTTGCTCGCGCCGATAACGTCCGGGTGTTCGTCCTGCGGATCCGACGACCTCGAAAGTGTGCCATCGTCGGGTGCGGGTTCCATCGTGTCATGGCGGGTAGTGGATCGGGCCCCGACCGACCGGCAGGGCGGGTTGGTGCCGCTGACGATCGCCATCGTGGAGCTCGACGAAGGCCCGTGGGTCTACACATCGCTCGAAGGCGAGATCCCCTCGTCCGCGGGCCCGCCGGTGCGGGTTCAATTCCAGCCCAATCCCCGGGAAGGCAGGTTCCCGGTCTTCGCGGTCAGCAACCGTTTGCCCTGACAGTCCGACTGCGCGACCCGCTGGATATATCCCGGCGATATTCTGGGGATACGTCACCGGGAGGTGTGCAGTGGTGGGTTTGCCAATGTGCTCGGATGGGGTGAATCGGTGTAGCCGATGACCGATGCCGATCCCTTCGCGACGCAACGCCACGCGTCCGGTTCGGTCGCGGCGGAGCTGGCGGCGGCCGGGTTGGAGGACGCCGCCGAGATCGGCCGGGGTGGTTTCGGCGCCGTGTATTGCTGCAGACAGGCTTCGCTCGACCGGGTGGTCGCGGTCAAGGTCCTCACCGCCGATCTGGACGAGGACAATCGGGCCCGGTTCTTACGCGAGCAGCGGGCCGCGGGCAGGCTGACGGGACATCCCAATATCGTGCATGTCTTGCACGCCGACGTCACCGACGACGGTCGCCCCTACATCGTCATGCCGTATTACCCGCGCGGCTCGCTGGACGCACGGATCCGCGGCAGCGGGCCGCTGGGACTCGAGGAAGTGCTGCGGCTGGGGGTGAAGATGGCCGGGGCTCTCGAGACGGCGCATCGCGCCGGGGTGCTGCATCGCGACGTCAAGCCCGGAAACATTCTCTACACCGACTACGACGAGCCCACGCTGGTGGATTTCGGCATCGCTCATATCGGAGGCGGGTTCGTCACCGGGGCGGGCATCGTGACCGGGACGCCCGCCTTCACCGCTCCGGAAGTGATCGGCGGCGAGGCGGCAGGCCCGGCCGCGGACGTTTACGGCCTCGGCGCCACCTTGTTCGCCGCGGTCACCGGCCATGCGGCCTTCGAACGCCGCGACGGCGAGCAGTTGGTGGCCCAGTTCCTCAGAATCACCTCCGAGCCGGTACCGGACCTGCGCGAGCACGGCATTCCCGAGGCCGTGGGCGCCATCATCGAACGTGCAATGGCCGGTGACCCGAGCAGCCGCCCTTCCGCCGCGGAACTGGGTGAGCAACTCCGAGAAGCGCAGACCCGTCACGGTTTCCCCGCCGATGAAATGGCGTTGCACACCCCGCCCGCGGGCGAGCCCGAGGCCGAGTCACCAGGCCGGCAGTCTCCTTCGACGGGGTCGCGGCAGCTTCGAGCGACGGGGGCTTCGTCGGGTTCGGGGAAGCTTCCGCTGGAACTGACCAGCTTCATCGATCGGCGAACCGAGCTGACGCAAACGATGAACTCGTTGTCGACCTCACGGTTGGTGACCCTCACCGGGATCGGCGGAGTGGGCAAGACGCGGCTCGCGGTGCAAGTCGCCACCACTGCGCAACGCGATTTCGCCGACGGTGTGGTGTTCGTCGAGCTGGGTGAGCTCCGTGACGAATCGCTGCTGGCGAGCGTCATCGCGGGCGCGCTGAACTTGCAGGACCGGTCGATGCGGCCGTTACGCGACGTACTCGCCGAGTTCCTCGCCGATCGCGAACTGCTGCTCGTGCTGGACAATTGCGAGCAACTGGTGGCCGCGGTGGCGGAACTCGCGGAGTCGCTGCTTCGCGCGTGTCCGCGAGTGCGGATTCTCGCGACGAGCCGCGAGCCGATCGGCCTCGCAGGGGAAGCGGTTCTGCCGATCCACCCGCTGGCCGTCCCCGATCCGGATCGGCTACCCAGGAACCCGGCCCGCAATGACGCGATGAGATTGTTCGGCGACCGGGCCGCACGGCCGTGCCGGGGTTCGAACTCACCGAGGACAACCAACGCGCCATCGCCCGGATCTGCCGGCAGCTGGACGGCTTGCCGTTGCCGATCGAGCTGGCGACGGCCTGGTTGCGGGTGATGTCGCCGGAACAGATTTTGCGACGCTTGACCGATCGGTTCGCCTTGCTCACTCGCGGCAGCAGGAGCGCACCGCCGCGGCAACAGACGTTGCGCATGTGCATCGACTGGAGCTACGACCTGTGTACACCGGTGCAACAACGAGTGTGGGCTCAGTTGTCGGTGTTCGCGGGCAGCTTCGACCTCGAGGCCGCGCAATACGTCTGCGCAGAGGGTCTGGCAGCGGAGAACATCCTGGATACGGTCGCGTTCCTCGTCGACAAGTCGATCCTCATTCGCGAAGAGTCGGCGGGCGTGGTGCGGTTTCGGATGCTGGACACGGTGCGTGACTACGGCCGCGAAAAAGGGGAGCGGACCGGCGAATACCTCGAACTCTGCCGTCGCCACCATGACTGGTACGAACAGCTGGCGCTCGACGCGAATGCCGACTTGATCAGTCCTCGGGACTTCGAGTGGGTCGGACGGTTGCGCCGGGAGCAGCCGAACATGCGGCAAGCGCTGGAATTCTGCGTGTCCGACAGCCCCGAAGCCGGAATCCGGATCGCCAACGCTCTGTTGCCCTTCCGGTTCTCCCACGGCTCCCTCGCCGAGGAGCGTCGCTGGCTGGAGCGCCTGCTGGCCCGCCGCACCGGCACAGTCACCGTCGACCAGGCCTCGGCGATATACGCGACCTGCCTCATAGCCGCAGTACAGGGCGACGTCTCAGGAGTGGCCGATCTGGTAAGCGAAGGGCACGCGTTCGCCGAGCGGACGACCGACCCGCTGATCCGCGCACACATCGACTTCGCCGATGGACTCCTCGCACTGTTCAACGGAAACCTTGCCGACGCCCGCCCCTATCTCGAGAAAGCCCTCCAGGTGTATACCGAACGCGGCGGCCCTCTCCTCTTCCGAGTCGACGCGCTGACCTTTCTCGGTCTCACACACGGACTGGGTGACGACAACGCGCGGGCCATCGAATATTTCGAGCGCTCCCTCGCGCTCATCGAACAACACGGCGGGACGGTATATCAGGCCTACGCGATGTGGGCGCTGGCTGTTTCGCTGTGGCGTCGGGGAGATCCCGTGCGGGCGACTCGACTCATCGTGCGAGCATTGCGGGTGAGCAGGAAGGTGGATGACCGCACGAACCTCAGCATGTGCCTGCAAGCACTGGCGTGGATCGCCGCCGACCACGAAGCCGCCGAGCGTGCGGTCGTCTTGTTCGCGGCCGCCGAACAGATCGGCCGGTCCGTGGGTACCGCGCCGACCCAATTCCCAGAGCTGCTCGCTTATCAGGAAGAGTGCGAGCGCCGAACTCGGGAAGCCATCAGCCAGCAGGCCTACGCCGCGGCCCACCGGGAGGGCGCCGCGCTCGATCTCGACGCCGCGATCGCCTACGCCCTGGGTGAACCGGCCTCGCCGGCGGCTCGAAATCCCCTGGGCAGCAAACTGACCAAACGCGAGCGGCAAGTCGCCGAATTGGTTGCCGAAGGCCTGACCAACAGGGAGATCGCCGCGCGCCTGGTGATCTCGCCCCGCACCGCACAGGGACATGTCGAGCACGTGCTGACCAAACTAGGGTTCACCTCGCGAACACAGGTCGCGGCGTGGATAGTGGCCTCGCGCAACCCTGCGGGAACATGAGCGAGCCGTCACGATCGACTCCGCATTTCTCTGTCAGGCCAACCGGGCGATGATCTCGCGGCCGATCCGTCTCGGTCGGTGCGAGAAAGCCTGCGCGACAAGCCGCGTCCGTGACGATGCTCGGTCGGCGACTACGCTCGTCGCGGTATCGGCATAGGTCACGTGATCGACAAGGGGAAGGCGTAATGGAGGATCTCGCCGCGCGATTCGAGGAGCTGGGTCGCCTGGTACCGATCCCCCACCCATGGGACGTAACGGAGTACATCGCGCGGGTGGCAGAGTACCGGGAACGGCCGATCACGTTGTGCCCGATCGATGTCGGCGCACTCTCGGAGAACGGATGCGGCACCGGAAGCGGCCTGTGGATCGCTCGTGCAGGCGACGACGTGATCATGTACGGAGCCGACACCGAATGGCATGCCGATCACATCATCGCCCACGAGATCGGTCATATGCTGCTCGGCCACGGAGGAACCGCGAGCGGTACCGATGGTGCCGCGGCCGATCTGCCGTTGCGCGAATTGATGCCCTCGCTGTCGCTGGAAACGATCCGCAGCGTACTGCGCCGCCAGGACTACGGAAGTGAGCGCGAGCGCGCCGCCGAAACCTTCGCCGACCTGTTGCTCGTCGAAGCGATGCTGCCGAAGCGGTCGGCGAGCCGGTTCCGCTCGACGTTCTTCCGAAACCGGCATCGGTGAGATGACTTCCCCGATCCCGGGTTCGATCACCTGGCCCGTCCTGACAGGTATCGCGTTGGCGCTCGTCGGTCGGTGGTGGCTGTTGCCGGACAATGTCGTCGACCGGCTCGTCGATCGTGCGCTCGCCGCCGCTGTCCTCGAACACCTGTTGCGGGAGGCATGGTTCGAAAAGTCACTGGCCTGGCTGCTGCCCTGGGACGACAGCGACGTGGTCAACATCGCCCGGCAGCTCTCGCTGGGAGCAACCGTGCTGGCCGTCTCGAATATCTACGGCATCGCCAAGCTGTGGGCAGGCGCAGACCCCGCCCACACGTGGCACAGGCAGCGGCGCTACTACCTGCTCACCCTCACCATCACCGTTGTCATCCTGATCGCGGGGACGCCCGCCCGACGCGCCGACCAGTTGATCGACCAAGCCCTCGGCTGGCCTGCCGTCGTGATCTGGATCGCGTTTTCCCTGCCGCTCGGTGCGACTGCTGTGCTCGTCAGCCGGGCAAGCGTGCGCGAGATGCGCGCCGCGGGCGATAGCACCTGGCAGGAACGCGCACTGTACACAGTGGTCCTGTGCACCGGGGTGGGCATGGGGATTGTCGCGGTCGCATACCCGATCGATTCGCTTGTCGGTGTCCTGGCGGGCCGACCGTCATTCGATCCCGAAATGCACTGGAAAGCATGGTGCGGGTTTCTTCTCTCGGCGGTCGGCGCTCCCGCCGTGGTCACGGTGCCGCTGATCAGCGCCTTGGTCTCCCGCGTCGGATGGGACCGTACCAGCCGATATCGCCGCCGCCTGCAGCCGATGTGGGCCGATCTCACCGCAGCCGTACCGGAAATCGTCATGGAGACGCGGCGCGACCTCGACGGCCGAACAGACCCGGCCATCCGTCTGCATCGCATGACGGTCGAGATCCGCGACAGCCTGCTGCATCTCAAGCGCTACAGCGACAGCCCCGACGATCTGGCCGCCACCGGCGGTGACCCACACATCTATGCCCGTCGCGTCGCCGAGGCCATCGCCACAAAAGCTGCCGGGCACGCCCCGAGCGCGAGCCGGCTCACGCCGCGGCACCAAATCCAACCGGGGCAAGGGATCTCACCGCGGAGCTACGCCAGCTCCTCGCACTCGCCAAGGCATGGCCACACGTCCGCGACCTGACGAAGTCGCCGTAGCGTCGCGGATCGGTGTATCCGCCGCCGTCGACGGCTCGATATTCCTCATCGGCGCCGTCGGACCTCGAACGTCATCCCTGCGGCCCGCATACGGTCGGAGAGCGCGTCGCCCATTGCCGCAACGTCGAATCCAGCCACCTGCGGGCATTCATCGCCCGCCGTGTCTCCCGCTCGGAAGACGCCGACGAGAGCCTGTCGATCATGTTCCTGCGCCGGCGCGGTTGGTCGCCGCCTCGGACTCCACTGTGAGGTCGGCGCCCGAACCGATGCCCTGCTGATCGGCGACCAGCGCCGCACTTCGGTCGCGCTGGTCGTCGTAACTGCGGTGTACCGCGGCGACGAGCACGTCCAGCTGCCGCTCGAGCGGTGGGTGCCGCTCGGGTGGTGCGACCGTCAGGAGATCTTCCAGTGCGGCGCGTAGCCGGCGCGATGCCTGGGGGGAGGCGGCTCCGGCGAGGCAGAGCTCGTCGAACGCGAGCCGGACGTAGCCCGCCCAGCTGAGCGTGCGCTCGATGAGCCGAACCTCGCCGCAGGCGTCGTGGTGCCGGCCGGAGGGGAAGTCGCGGTTGGCGAGCTGCCGCAAGCAGTCGTGCAGGCGGTCGATCACCATCACGGCGGTGGTCGGGTCGGTGAACGGTTGGGACAGACCACGCTCGGCGATGTCGACCAGCTTGCGGAAGCCGTACGCCGGGTCATCGCCGTGGGTCCGCTCCGCGGCGAGGACGACGAGGCGTGCGACGCGGGTGTGGTCGAGACGGACAGGGTCGCCGTGCACGCGGAACAGCGGCGCGCCTGCCGGTACGAAGTCGCCCATCAGGGGGACCATCTCCACCACGCAGCCGGCCTTGGACGCTGCTGCGACCAGCGCGGGACGATCCAGGTCGATAACGAGCCCCGGTTCGGGCGAGACCACGACATCAGGCTGGGCGGGCGGCGGCCCCTTCGCTGGGTACTTGCGGTCCAGCTGCTCGTGCAGATGATCGCCGACCAGGTCGATCAGGCCCGAGGCGCGCAGCGCGTTTCCCGAATGGTGGATGTAGAGGAACAACGCGGCGATGCTGGCCAGCACCAGCAGGTAGGCCACCGACACGGTCAGGCCTGGCACCGTACCCTCGCCCACGGCGTTGACCTCGCGGAGCGCGAGCATCGCGAAGATGAACGTCGAGGCGAACAGCCCGTAGGCCAGCTGGCTGCTGCGGTCCTGGAGCAACGCCCGCACGATGCGCGGTGAGAACTGGCCCATCGCGAGCTGGACGGCCACCGTCGTCACCGTGAGCACGAGCGTGGTCAGGGTGACCATCGCGGCGGCGATGGTGCTGAGGATGTTGGACACCGCGTCCGCCGAGCCCGTGATCGTCACCGGGATCAGCCGATCGCCGAACTGCCGATCGATCGCCACGGTCACGAACGACAGCCCGATCGAGGCCAGCACGCATAGCAGCGGCGTGATCCACAGGCTGGACCGTAGCCGATGACGGAACCGCAGGCACACCATCAAACGCCTTTCTCCTCCGGCCGTGGCCGAAACTCGCGGTGCGCCACCCCGGCGGGCAGCGGGCCCGCTTTGTCAGGTACCGGAAGACCGGTGGGCGAGCCGCTGGGGGATATGTCCGATGGCGATCACCCTCTCCGCCGAGCCGCGCTGCCGATCGTGCGGCGACCTGCTCGACGCCGCAGTAGCCCCAGACCGCGACGACATCTCCGGGCTGCACCTGGCCCAGGGCGGCGCTGATTCAGCAGGTGGGCACGGCGTGCGGGGTGAACACGGCGGGTCACGCCAGCGCCGCGCGATCGGACTGTCACGGCGACCCCTACGGCGTTATCGGCGAGTGTTTGCACTGCTCCCGGGGCTATCCGCGATGGCGCCCTGTCGACGTAGTTCACTGCTCACATCGCCGTTGCGGCTGCCTCGGCGACAGCCTTGTCCTGCGCTCCGGTGCCGCCGCTGACGCCGACCGCCCCGACGACCTGGCCGTTGTGCCGCAACGGCACACCGCCGGCGAAGATCATGATGCGCCCACCGTTGGACGTATGTATCCCGTAGAACTGCTCGCCCGGACGCGCGTCGGCCGCGAGGTCCTCGGTCGAGATGTCCAGCGCTCGGGCGGTGAATGCCTTGTTGATCGAGATGTCGATGCTGGCGATCCATGCGCCATCCATCCGCACATGGGCTACGAGGTTGCCGCCGGCATCGACCACCGCAATATTCGAAGGCGACTCGATCTCGGCGGCTTTGGCCTGTCCGGCGGCAATCACCCGCTGCGCGTCGTCGAGGGACACCGAGGTCTGGTTCATTGTCATGACGCACCTGTCCCGGTCTTCGCGAACTGCCTGCCCTGCAGTGCATTTGCCATCGTTGCGCTCCTCTCGGTCCGGGCCGCCTCACGGATGCATTACGACCTTGGTCCATCCGTCGTCGCGGGCATCGAAATGCTGGTAGCCGGACTCGGCCTCAGAAAGCGGGATTTCGTGAGAGACGATCCACGACGGTTTTGCCCGGCCTTCATGGATCAGGTCACGAAGCTGGCGGTTGTAGTGCTTGACGTTGGCCTGCCCGGTTCCGGCCTTTTGACCCTTGAACCAGAACTTGCCTATGTCGAAGGCGATCTTGCCCTTCTTCTCCAGCTGGTCGGGGCCGTTGGGATCTCGCGGCAAGAAGATGCCCACCACGCCGATGTGCCCGGTGAACCGCACCGAATCGACCAGCCGGTTCATGGTCATCGACGCATCCTCATGTCCCTGCGGGTCATGGGCCTGATAACCGACGCACTCACAACCCTTGTCGGCGCCGTGCCCGTCGGTCTGCTCCAGCACCTGCTCGACCGGGTCGCCCTTCGAGTCGTCGATCGGTATGACGCCGACCTCCTCGGCCAGGCGCAACCGGTCTGGATGCCGGTCCACTATCATCACCTTCCTCGCGCCCTGGATCATCGCCGAATATGCCGCCATCAAGCCCACCGGGCCGGCCCCGTAGACCACCACCGAATCGCCAGGCCGCATATCGGCCAGACGGGTGCAGTGCCAACCGGTCGGGAAAATGTCCGCCAGCATCACATAGTCGGTTTCTTTGTCCTGAGCATCCTCAGGCAGCCGCAGACAGTTGAAGTCGCCGAACGGTACCCGCAAATACTCGGCCTGTCCCCCCCAGAACGGTCCCATCCCGGCGAAACCATACGCGGCGCCCGCCATATTCGGATCCGGATGCACCGTCAGGCAGAACGCGGTCAACCCTTCCTCGCAGTTTCGGCAGAAACCGCAACCGATGTTGAACGGCACGCACACCCGGTCCCCGGCGGTGAGCTTTACCACCGCATTGCCCACCTCGGCGACGATCCCCAGGTTCTCGTGACCGAGGACCATCCCGGGTTCCAGCTCGGTGCGGCCCTCATACATGTGTAGATCCGAGCCGCAAATATTGGTGCTGGTGATCTTTACCAGCACATCGGTCGGCTGCTCAATTCTCGCATCGGGCACATCCTTCACATGAACCTCACGGGGCCCGTCGTACACAAGCGCTTTCATCTCGATACTCCTGACATGCGGCGTTTCCGGTTGACGCCCGGCGGCCACAGGCGGTTACGTGTTAGCGACCGACCGAACGAACCGTTCTGCTGGGGTAGCCGACGCGACAGCGCACGTAACGGAAAGGGACACACCAAAACTGAGGCACGCCACCATGTTTCGCGTCATGGACAACAAGCAGTGGGTGCATTCCAGGCGTCGAATTCTCTCCACCCTGGAGTCTCCTCTTTCGGCTCCGCGATAGCTAGGGGTTGAGGTCGGTCTCATTGATTTGTGGGCTAAGGGTTGTCCCGTAAGTTGTTGAGCGGCAGTCGGTATCGTGTTCGCGTGGCGGTGATCTCGGCGGTCGATCCGGTGATGGTGGAGTTGTTCA